>NZ_JAALDZ010000051.1:0-14351 GCF_014145125.1 Dietzia sp. CQ4
ACACCCAGGCGGGCGGCACCCGGGCCGGCGACACCCAGGCGGGCCGCGACCAACTGGGGAGGATCGGTCTGTGGACGGGCTCCCTGGAGGGCGTGCCGCCGGCCGGGATCCCGGATCTGCTCGGCGAACTCGAGGAGCAGGGCTGGGGGTCGCTGTGGTTCGGCGAGGCCGTCGGGCGCGAGGCGTTCACCGCCGCGCAGCTCTACCTCGGGGCCACCCGCCGCATGGCCATCGGTACGGGCATCGCCAACATCTACGGTCGGGACGCCTCGGCGGCGGGGGCGGCCGCGCGCACCATCGAGGCCACGCACCCCGGCCGGTTCGTCCTGGGCCTGGGCGTGTCCCACGCCCCGCTGGTCGAACGGCACCGCGGGCACAACTACGGACGCCCGCTGTCGGCGATGCGCGAGTACCTCGACGCGCTCGACCGGACCCAGCCCATGGCGGCGGGGGAGGACACCATGCCGCCGGTGGTCCTGGCCGCCCTCGGCCCCAAGATGCTCGAGTTGTCCCGGGACCGGACCGCCGGCGCGCACCCGTATCTGACCCTCCCCGAGCACACGGCGCGGGCGCGCGAGATCCTCGGTGGAACCGGGGAGGACGGACCGGCCCTGGTCGTGGAACACGCCGCGGTGGTCGCCGCCGGCGTGGAGGACGACGACGAGCTGTGGCGGTCGCGGGCCCGGGACCACCTGAACATCTACACCGGGCTGCCCAACTACCGGAACTCCTGGACCCGCCAGGGTTTCGACGAGTCCGACTACGTCCGAGGCGGCAGCGACCGCCTCCAGTCGGCCATGGTGACCCGGGGGGTCGAGGCCACCCGGGCGCGGGTACAGGAACACCTGGACGCGGGCGCCTCGACGGTGCTCGTGCAGGTGCTCGGGGAGAACATCCTGGTCCCGCCGGTCGAGGACTGGCGGCACGCGCACGAGGGGCTCCTGGGCTGACCGCGCCCGGGCCGGGGTCAGCCGGTGTAGGCGACGGTGTCGACGACGATCGGTCCCGCCACGGCTCCACCGGTGGTGGTGAGCCGGTATTCGACCCGACCGGATCCGGTCGGGATGATCGCGTCGTACGGGTGCGCGATGGGGTCCGGGACTCCCAGGGAGATGCGCGGGTGGGGGATCTGCGCGACCTTCTGCCCACTCGTGCCGGTGTCCAGGTTGCGCCAGGAGAGCGTGGCGGTCAGGGCGCACGGACCCACGCCGACAACCGCGAAGGCCCAGCTCACACTCGCCGACCCGGGATAGCCATCACCTCGCAGTGAGGTGGACACGGCACCGGCGCACGCACCGGTGGGAGATCCGCCCCAGGCGACCAGACGGTTCGGGGCGGGCAGGAGTTGTGCGAGGGCCTCGGAGGAATCCTGTGCGTTCGCGGTGGCCGGTGCAGCGAGGGCGGCGGCCAGCGCGACGGCCGTGGCGGCGAGGGTCGCGGTCACGGTAGCGGTGGGTCGGCGGGTGTCCCGCCGGGTCGTGCCGGTGGTGTTCACCTCCCCCATGCTGGCACCGGGTGAGGTGGACCACAAGGGTCCGGGGTCGACAGCGAACGCGTTCGACACCTGTCTGTAGTGTCCGACTAAAGGGTTTCCGAGAGGACACATCAATGGGCGGCAGGACGCGGGGCGGGGACGCCGTTCGGGCGGAGCAGAACGGGCTGATCGTCGTCCTGGCCTTCGGCGGGATCGTCATGTCCCTCACCCAGACCCTGGTGATCCCGCTGCTGGGGATGCTGCCCGCCATCCTCGGCACCTCGGCGACCAACGCCGCGTGGGTCGTCACCGTGACCCTGCTCGCCGGAGCGGTGGCCGGCCCCGTGATGGGCCGCCTCGGCGACCTCTATCCCAAGAAGAACGTCCTGATCGGCGTCACCGCGGTGATGGTCGTCGGCTCCGTCCTCTGCGCCCTGTCCACCTCGCTGTGGCCGATGCTCATCGGGCGGGCGCTGCAGGGCGTGGGGATCGGCGTGATCCCGATCGGCATCGCGACGATGCGCGAGGTGCTGCCCGCCGTCCGACTCGGCCCGGCGATCGCCCTCATGAGCTCCTCGTTGGGGGTCGGTGGTGCGCTCGGGCTCCCGGCAGCCGCGGCGCTGGCCCAATACGGCTCCTGGCAGTGGATGTTCTGGGGTACGGCGGTGCTCGGCGTGGGGATCATCGTCATGATGGCCCTGCGTATCCGGTCGCTCCCGGCCGCCAAACCCGACGGGACCCTGGACCCGATCGGAGCCGTGGGACTCGCGGTGGGTCTGATCTCGCTCCTGCTGGCGGTGTCGAAGGGCGCGGACTGGGGCTGGCTCTCGGCGTTGACCCTCGGGCTGTTCGCGCTGGCTGCCGTCGCGTTTCCCGTGTGGGGCTGGTGGGTGCTGCGTCACCCGTCCCCGCTCATCGACCTGAGGGTGGCGGCTCGCCGACCGGTCCTGTTGACCAACATCGCCTCGATCCTCGTGGGCATGGGTCTGTACGCGCAGCTGCTCGTCATCCCCCAGATACTCCAGCTCCCGGTGGCCACCGGCCACGGGCTGGGGCAGTCGATGGTCGCCATGGGGCTGTGGATCGCGCCCGGCGGGTTGGCCATGATGGCCGTCTCCCCGATCAGCGGACGACTCATCACCACACGGGGTCCCAAGCCCACGCTCATCCTGGGATCGCTGGTCATCGCATCGGGGTACGCCTCCGCCATGTTCCTCATGGGCTCGACGTGGGGCGTCATGATCGCGGCCGTCATCACCAGCTCCGGCGTGGGTCTGGCCTACGGTGCCATGCCCGCCCTCATCATGTCGTCGGTGCCGCACTCCGAGATGGGGTCCGCCAACAGCGTCAACACCCTCATGCGGTCGATCGGCACCACCACGGCCGCGGCGGTACTCGGGGTGATCCTCACGCAGATGTCCGTGGACTTCGGGGGGTTGTTCGTGCCCACCGAGACCGGTTTCCGCGTGGGCCTGTTGCTCGGGTGCGGGGTCGCTCTGGCGGCTGCCGCGGTCGCCGCCATGATCCCGCCCCCGTGGGAGACGGAGGACTGACCCACGGCACCTCGGGACGCACCCCCCCGAGGCGTTGCAGGATCGTTACCTGATCCGCATATGTGTTCGATATAATCGAACACAGGAGCGATTCAGGTGAGGAGTAGCGATGATCTGCAGTGGCAGTGCGGCCGATGGCGTGGCCGCCGAGCTCCTCGCCTCAGAGGTGCTGTTCGCCGAGAATCGCGCGGCCGCCGCGAGATGCCGGGGTGTCCATGCCCTCGTCGAGCACCACGAACGGCAGCTCGAGGCGCGACTGCAGGAGATGGGCCCGGGGGAGCCTGACTGGTCCAGGCTCGACCCTATCGATCACACCTGCCAGTCTCTGGTCGCCACGACCGGTGTGACCTACTCGCGGGCGAGTGACGTGGTCGGGTTGGCCGTGGACGTGCACGCCTGGGCCCCCGCGGTTCTGGATGCGATGGAATCGGGGCTGTTGTGCGAGCGCATCGCGATGCTGCTGTGTAGCCGGATCAGGGACGTGGACCCCTCCCTCAGCCACGAGGTGCAGGCCGCTGTCGTCGAGGACTATCTCAAGCGACTCCATAGGGGGGAGCGGCCCAACCGGAGGACGATCTCCCGGCACGCGGACAACGTCGTCGCGAAGATCGACCCGGAGGGCGAGGCCGAGCGCCGCCGTGACGCCGCCTTCGGTCGGGGCGTGCGATTTCGCAGAGAAGACCGCGGGATGTGCACCATGACAGCCCGTCTGCCCGCAGCTGCGGGGGCGGTTCTCGCGGAGCGAATCGACGCCTTCGCGGGAAAAGCGGCGCCAGGTGACCGCCGCACCCTCGCGCAGCGGCGCGCCGACGCGTTGGTGGCGATGGCCACCGGTGACCATGTCGTTGTGGACCCCGACGGCGGGTATCGCGGCACATCCGCCGCAGGATCTGCGGACCCGACGCCGGCTTCAGCCCGCGGCTCGGACGCGGCTCGGGGCGAGGGAAACGGCGCGCGCACGGGCGAGGCCGCCGGCAGCGGGGCCGGTGATGGTGCCCCTGCTGCTGCTGCTGCTGCTGAGGCGGGGCAGCGGGGTGCCGATGGAGCGGACGACCCCGTGCACGCACCGGTGAACGTCTCGCCGCTACTGCGTCCGCGTGTGACCGTGATCGCCAACGGAGTCGGAGCGCCTCAACTAGAGTTCGCCAGAACGGGAGAAGCAGCGCTCGAGACCCTGACCCGTCTGCTCGAGTCCGCGAAGGGCGCGACCTTCGAGCTCGTGGACACTCGACCCGGAACCCACGATGGCGGTGAGAGTGCCTATCGCTATCGGATTCCTCCAGACCTGGCGCGACGGGTCCGAATGAGAGACGGGACCTGTCGGCATCCCGGTTGCGCGGTGCCGGCGGAATCCTGCGACATAGATCATATTGTCCCCTTCAACCACTCCGATCCCTCGAGTGGCGGGCTGACCATCGAGAAGAACCTGATGTGCATGTGTCGGCGGCATCACCGGTACAAGACCTTCTCCGACGCCCACTATGAGTACCTCGACGGCGGGCGGATCAAGATCCGATTCGGCAGACATGTCCTGACCACAACTCCTACAGGCCCGCTGGCGCGGGCCCGCGGGTTCGTGACCGCCCCGGTGTCCCCGCGTCCCAACCGGCCACCCGGGAGGTCGCCGGGCGCCAGCTCCGAGGATGGCCCCGAGCGCAGCAGGCGGCGCGGCGATCACGACGACGACCCGCCCCCGTTCTGACGGGGGCCGGACCCCAGATCCCGGATCCCGGACCCCGCGCCCCGGGCGCTCTCTCTGCTATTGGTTCTGCCGCCGGCTCAACTCTGCGCGCGGGCGATGATCTCCTCGGCGAGCTCAGCTGGGCGTTCCTCGGGTATCCAGTGGCTCGCACCGGACATCTCCACGAAGCGGTAGTCGGCGTCCACGTAGTGGGCGGTCCGCTCGGCGCCACCGCGGCCGAGTGCCGGGTCGTGATCGCTCCAGACGAAGGTCGTGGGCACGCGGACACGGGCGGTCGCCTTCCCGGGTGAGGCGAAGGGCAGCGCGCGGTACCACCCCAGTCCACCGGGAACGGCGCCGTCGGCGACCATCTCGCTGCGGTAGCGGGCGATCATCTCCGGCGTCATGCCCATCGTGGCGAGAGCGCGTTCCGCCGGGCCTCCGTCCGAAGTGAGCACCCGCTCGGGAACCCGCGGCAACTGGAAGAACCCGATGTACCAGGAGCGCAGCAGCTGGTCGGAGACGATCATCGCGCGGCGGAAGGCCGCCAGGTGGGGCACCGACACCGCGGTGAGCGACCGGACCCGGTCGGGATGCGCGGCGGCCACACCCCACGCCACGGCCGCGCCCCAGTCGTGGCCGACGACGTGGGCGGCGGGCAGGTTCGCGCTGTCGAGCAGGGCGAGGACGTCGCCCACCAACTCGGACAGTCGATATGCCCGCCGACCCCTGGGGCGGGCGGTGGAGCAGTAGCCACGCTGGTCCAGGACCAGCGTGCGGAACCCGGCCGCGTGGAGGAGGGGCGCCACCGCGTCCCAGCTGCTCGTGCGCTGCGGGAATCCGTGGAGGAGCACCACGACCTCGCCGTCGGCCGGGCCGGAGTCGATGGCCCGGAAACGGAGGCGGCCGCGGGAGAACGTGATCTCCGCGGGCCGCGGCGGCTCGGAACCCACCGGCTCGGAACCCAGCGGTTCAGAGCTCAGCGGCTCGGAACCCAGCGATTCAGAATTCAGCGGAGTCTGGCCTGGGACGGTCGGATCAGCCACGGACGTATCCTCTCCGGACGGCCCGCTCGAGGATGCCCAGGGTCGCTTTGAGTGCGGACGCGTCCAGCACCGGCAGGATGCCGGAATCGCGCCACTTGGGATGGGCGTCGGACCAGTCGTAGTAGCTCACGACCTCTGTCAGCGGCCCGTCGAGGTCCCCGGCGCTGCCTCCGCCTCCGCCTCCGCCTCCGTCCGCGGTCCCGCTGCCGAGCTGCGTCAGGCGATACCCGTAGGTGTGACCGATCGGCGGCTTGATCCGGCCGTCGATGGTCCAGGCGATCTCCTCACCCGGCACGAACCGGGTGATGATGACGGTCACGTCGTACCGGCCGAGGTCGTAGTCGCCGAGCGATTCCCGGTCCATGTGCACGACGAACCGGTCGCCCGAGGCCGTGACCGTCGAGCCCTCGGCCGACTGGAGCATCCCCGAGGAGTCGATGGCCACGTGACCGTCGGGGTCGCAGAGCACGGCGAACACCCGGTCCGCCGGCGCCGCGATGACCCGCCTGGCCTCGAGGCGTGTCCCGGGGGCGGCGTCGTCGGCCCCGGACGAGCTGGTCGATTCGCTGTCCGTCATGCCGTTGACGCTACCCCCGGGTATCAGCGCGGCGCTGCCATCAGCACCGCTCCGGCCTCACATCCGTGCCGCACTCAGATCCGTGCAGCCTTCAGATCTGTGCCGCCTTCAGATCCGTGCGGGATCCGGCCGGTCCCACGCACGGTGGGTCGCCAGCAGCGGCTTGAGCGCGGGCAGGACTCCCGCCGCCTCGTCCACCACCACGACACCGGGGGTGTCGGCGGTCAGCCCGAAGTCGACGAACTGGTCGACGGGCGCGAGCGAGGCGATCGCCTTCTTGTGGCGGAACATCTCGCTGATCAGCACGTCCGTGTTCGCGTCGGCGGGCAGGTCCACCACGACCAGGGCGTCGAACTCGATGGACCGCTGGGTGCGGTAGGTGCGGGAGACCGTGACCGTCTCGGCATCGTCCGCATCGCTTCCACCGAGCGTGCCGCCGGTCGGGGCGATGACCAGCGGGACCATGTCGTCGTCGAACACCGCCTGCTCCAGTGCCTTGACCGCGGCGACGTCGGAGGCCTCGGTGACGAGGATCCCGATGAGGCGCCCGTCGGAGGGCCACTCGCGGCCGATCTGGGACAGCGCGGGGCTGGTGACGACCTCGGCCGTGGGGACCCTGGCGGGCGCGGGGAGACCGAGACCGGTGGCGACGGTGACGGCGAGGTCGTGGTCGATCCGGGCCAGCTGCTCGACCTGCCGGGTCTTGATGTTCTCCTCGTAGCACTTGCCCAGCTCGAAGGTGTACGCGCCGGCGATGTGCTCCTTCTCGACCTCGGTCATGCTGTTGTAGAACAGGGTCGCCTGCGAGTAGTGGTCGTCGAAGGTGGCCGGCGCGTCCCGGACCACCTGCGCGTCGGCGATGTGCTGCGCCACCTCGACCAGGGCACCGTCGTCGGCGCCGGCCAGGAACGGGCACCCGCCGTCGAGGCTGTTGGGCTTGTACGGCGCGACCCCCACGTGGTCGGCGGTCTGGTGCATACCGTCCCGCAGCATGTCGTTGACCGGGGCGTGCGGGCGGTTGATCGGCAGCTGCCCGAAGTTCGGTCCACCCAGCCGCGAGATCTGGGTGTCGAGGTAGGAGAACAGCCGGCCCTGGAGGAGCGGGTCGTTGGTCACGTCGATCCCGGGCACGAGGTGGCCCGGGTGGAACGCGATCTGCTCCGTCTCCGCGAAGTAGTTCTTGGGGTTGGCGTTGAGCGTCATGGTGCCGATCACCTGGACCGGCGCGAGCTCCTCCGGGACGAACTTGGTCGGGTCGAGCAGGTCGATGCCGTGGAACATCTCGCTCACCCCGTCGGAGTCCACCGTGTCCGGGAAGACCTGGATGCCCAGGTCCCACTTGGGGAACGCGCCGGCCTCGATGGCATCGGCGAGATCGCGGCGGTGCAGGTCCGGATCCATGCCGGCCGCGATCTGGGCCTCCTCCCACACCAGCGAGTGCACGCCGAGGTGAGGCTTCCAGTGGAACTTGACCAGGTTCGTCTCGCCGGCGGCGTTGATCAGCCGGAAGGTGTGGACGCCGAAGCCCTCCATCATCCGGTAGGAGCGGGGGATGCCGCGGTCGGACATGTTCCACATCGCGTGCGCCTGGCCTTCGGTGTGGAGCGAGACGAAGTCCCAGAACGTGTCGTGTGCGCTCTGGGCCTGCGGGATCTCACGGTCCGGGTGCGGCTTGCCGGCGTGGATGACGTCCGGGAACTTGATGGCGTCCTGGATGAAGAACACCGGGATGTTGTTGCCGACCAGGTCCCAGGTCCCTTCCTCGGAGTAGAACTTGGTGGCGAACCCGCGGGTGTCCCGCACGGTGTCGGCGGAACCGCGTGACCCGAGGACGGTGGAGAATCGGACGAAGACCTCGGTCTGCGCACCCTCCGTGAACACTCCGGCGCGGCACACGCTCGCCGCCGCGCCGTTGGCCTCGAAGACCCCGTGGGCGCCGGCGCCGCGGGCGTGGACGACGCGCTCCGGGATCCGCTCGTGGTCGAAGTGGGTGATCTTCTCCCTCAGGTGGTGATCCTGCAGCAGGGTCGGGCCGCGGCGCCCCGCCTTCTGGGAGTGATCGGTCTCGGACAGTCGCGCGCCCTGCGCGGTGGTGAGGAACTCGCCCTGCTGGCGGGCGGCGTCCTCGGTATCGGCGGACTCGGCACCGGTGGGGCTGAACGGCGTGGCACCCTTCTGGTCCGGCTTGGGGGGCAGGGGGCCGGTCGGCTCGGTGGGCTCCTCGAGCGACGGGGGCTTGGGGGCCGGGACGCCGGGTACGACGTCTCCACCACCGATGACCTCGTCGGCGAGCTTGCCGGCGGCGTCGGCGACCTTCTTGGCCGCGGCGCCGGCCGTCTTGGATGCAGCGGACTTCTTGTCGGACATGTGACTCCTCCGATGGGTTGGGTGTGAGTTCACGCGTGTCACACCGACTGTCCCACCCCGCGCGCACTTCGCAACCAGTCGCGGACCTGCCGGAACAGGAGTACTGTGCCGCGCGAACCCGACGTCGTCGGAGGTCAGCGCGCCTATGGTTGTCCCATGACGACCCACGGTGAGGACGCCGGCACCGCCGCGATCCCCCGATCCCATCTCCCGTATCCGGTGGTCCTGGCCGCGGCCTGGGCGGCCTGCCTGCTGCTGATCGCCGGAGGCGGGTGGATCCTCGGCCAGGCCATCGGCCGACTGTCGGTGATCCTGGCGCCACTCGCGATCGCGGTGTTGCTCGCCGCCATGCTCCGGCCGCTGGTGGACCGCGTGCCCCGGCGGGTCCCGCGGGCGCTGGCGGCGCTCGTCGTCGTCCTCGGGGTCCTGGCGCTGGTGGTGGGCGCGCTGGCGCTGGTCACCACCCAGCTCGCGACCGGGGTCCCGGAGATGAGGGAGAAACTCGGCAGCGGCGTCGACACCGCCCTGCAGTGGTTGGAGGACGGCCCGCTCCACCTCACCGCCGACCGGCTCCAGGAGGCCGTCGCGCAGGTCCGCGCCTGGATCGAGTCCCACTCCGAGGCGGTGGCCGCGGGCGCGGTCCAGTTCGGGCACACGGCCGTCGACGCGGTGGCCGGTCTGCTCATCTGCCTGGTGGCCCTGTTCTTCTTCCTCTACCAGGGGGAGAAGCTGTGGGCGTTCTTCGTCGGGTGGTTCCCCCGCGCGAGCCGCCTCAACGTCGACCGCGCGCTGCGACAGGGCTGGGGCAGCCTCGGCGCCTACACCCGGACGCAGCTGACCGTGGCCGCGATCAACGCCACCGGGGTGGGACTCGGTGCGCTGGTGCTGCGCGTGCCCTTCGTGATCCCCATCGTGGTGGTGGTGTTCCTCGCGTCGTTCGTCCCCATCGTGGGCACGCTCGTCGCGGGGCTGATCCCGACCGCGCTGGCGCTGGTGGACCGGGGACCGGTGATCGCCATCGCGATGCTGGCTATCGTCCTGGTGGTCCACCAGGTGGAGTCGCACCTGCTGCAGCCCGTCCTCATGGGTCACGCGGTGGCCCTCCACCCGCTGGCCGTGATCGTGGTGGTGGCCTCGGGGACCTACCTGTTCGGCGTCGTGGGAGCGCTGTTCGCCGTGCCCGTCACCGCCATGGTGAACACCGTGGTGAGATACCTGGCCGGAGGGACGGACGGGGACGTGGACCGGGAACCCGGCGAGGCGCCGGGACTGGTGCCCGACCGCGCCGTGGTCTCCGGGCCCGACGACGACGAGAGGTCCGGACCGGATGACGACGAGCCCGCGTCACCCGGCGGCGACCCCGCCACCCGCTGACCCACCACCCAACCGAGAGGAACCGATGACCTTCAGCATGGAACCGACCGACGAGCAGCGCGAGCTGCAGGACTGGGCCCACGCCTTCGCCGAGGAGGTCATCCGGCCAGCCGCCCGCGAGTGGGACGAGCGCGAGGAGACGCCCTGGCCGATCATTCAGGAGGCCGCCAAGATCGGGCTGTACGGCTACGAGATCATGGCCACGCTGCGGCAGGACGACACCGGTCAGTCCTATCCGATCCTGTGCGAGGAGCTGTTCTGGGGCGACGCGGGGATCGGCTTGTCCATCATGGGCACCGGACTGGCCGCGGCGGGCATCGCCTCGGCCGGGACCACGGACCAGATCATCGAGTGGGTGCCCCGCTGCTACGGCACCGAAGCCGAACCGGCGGTCGGCGGGTTCTGCTCGTCCGAGCCGGAGGCCGGGAGCGACGTGGGCAACATGCGCACCCGGGCCCGTTACGACGAGGCCACCGACGAGTGGGTGATCTCCGGGCAGAAGGCCTGGGTGACCAACGGCGGGGTGGCCTCGGTCCTCGTGGTGCAGGCGGTGGTGGACCCGGAGCTCGGTTCCCGCGGCCAGGCCGCCTTCGTCATGGAGGCCGGGACCCCCGGGATCCAGGCCGGACCCCGACTCAAGAAGCACGGCCTGCGCGCGTCGGCGACCGCCGACGTCTTCTTCGACGACGTCCGGGTGCCGGGCTCGGCGCTGCTGGGCGGCAAGGAGAAGCTCGACGAGAAGCTGGCCCGCGCCCGGGAGGGCGAGCGGACCGGGGGCCAGGCCGCCATGGCGACGTTCGAACGGACCCGACCCACCGTGGGCGCGATGGCCGTGGGCATCGCGCGGGCGGCACACGAATACGCGCTTGAGTACGCCAAGGGGCGGGTGGTGTTCGGCCGCCCGATCATCGAGAACCAGGCCATCTCGTTCCTGCTCGCGGACATGGCGGTGGAGATCGACGCCTCGCGACTGCTGGTGCGCCGGGCCGCGTGGTTGGGCGCGACGCGGCAACCCATGGCTCGGGCCGAGGGGTCGATGTCCAAGCTCAAGGCCGGCCGTACCGCCGTGTGGGCCACCGAGCGTGCCATCCAGATCCTCGGCGGTGTGGGGTACACCCGCGAGTACCCGGTCGAGCGGATGCACCGCGACGCCAAGATCTACGACATCTTCGAGGGCACCGAACAGATCCAACAGCTGGTGATCGCCCGTGCGATCTCCGGACTGCGTTTGCCGTGACGGCCGTCGAGGTGGTGCGGGCGAGCGTGGTCCGCGCCCCGCGCGACGAGGTGTGGGCGCGCGTGGTCACCGCGGACGGGGTCAGTGACGAGTTCCGGCCTCTGCTGCGGATGCGCTTCCCGGCGCGACTGGCGGGGGCCTCCATCGCGGACGTGCCGCTGGGCCGGCCGATCGGGCGCGCGTGGATCCTGCTCGGCGGGGTCATCCCGGTGGAGTACGACGACCTGGTCCTGGTCGACCTGGAGGCTCCCCGGTTCTTCCAGGAGCGTTCGGAGCTCGGGTCGTGTCGGGTGTGGGAGCACCGCCGAGAGCTCGAATCGCTGGCCGACGGCTCCACCCGCGTCACCGACACCCTGCGGGCCGTACCGCGTGCGCTGGTGCCCGGATCGGTCGTCCGTGTGGTGGTCGGGGCACTGTTCGCCCACCGGCACCGGCGGCTCGCGCGGGAGTTCGGATGAGCGTCCGGGCCGGATGTGATAGAGAGAACTGCTCCCCGGGCCCCTGATGGCGCACAATGGGTCGAGGTGCTCCTTGCGACGAGGTACGGCGCGGAGACCGTCCCCGAGGGGGAATGCGACATGCAGAACAGCGATGTGCACAAGACCGAGATACAGCGGACAAGGCTCCACGGACGCGAGCTGGCGTACCGCGAGGCGGGAGCCGGCGAGGGCAAGCCGACGCTGCTCCTCATCCACGGCATGGCGGGCAGTTCCGTCACCTGGCGGGAATTGATCCCGCGCCTGGAATCGAGGTTCCACATCATCGCCCCCGACCTGCCGGGCCACGGGGAGAGCTCCCTCGACTTCGACGAC
This sequence comes from Dietzia sp. CQ4, assembly GCF_014145125.1. Classification (NCBI taxonomy): domain Bacteria; kingdom Bacillati; phylum Actinomycetota; class Actinomycetes; order Mycobacteriales; family Dietziaceae; genus Dietzia; species Dietzia sp. CQ4. Next base: position 12,122 of record NZ_JAALDZ010000051.1, read on the forward strand.
TACTCGCTCGGGGCGATGGCCTCCGCCCTGCGCGACCTGCTGGTGGTCAAGGGCATCAGGCGGTGCACGGTGATCGGCCAGTCCCTCGGTGGCGGCGTGGCCCTGCAGTTCGTCTACCAGTACCCCGACTTCTGCGAGCGCATCGCGCTGATCGGCAGCGGCGGCCTGGGCAAGGAGGTCAACTGGATCCTGCGCCTGCTCGCGGTCCCGGGAGCCGAGCTCCTGCTGACCGCGGGTGCGGCCCCGTTCCTGGTGTCCGCCGGGGACAAGGCCCGCGGGTTCCTCACCGGCAGGGGAGTCCGCGCGATCGCGCTCGAGGAGCCGTGGGCGGCGTACGAGTCGCTCGGCAGGCCCGGGCACCGTCGCACGTTCTTCAAGACCCTCCGCGCGGTCGTGGACAACAAGGGGCAGGCCGTCTCCGCCAGCAACAGGCTCTATCTGGCGGCGCAGTTGCCCTTCCAGCTGATCTGGGGCGACCGCGACCCGATCATCCCCGTCTCGCACGGGCACACCACCCACGAGGCGATCCCGGGCAGCCGGCTCGCGATCGTCGAGGGCACCGGGCATTATCCGCACGTCGAGGATCCCGCCGCGGTCGAGCGGATCCTCGTCGACTTCATGGAGTCGACCGAGCCCGGCCACATCGACCACCAGCTCCTCGGTGAGCTCGTGACCGCGGGCGGCGACGAGGCCCGATAGGGGACCGCCGATCCGACAGGGCCCGGCTGGAGATGACGGCGGCCCCGGCCCCGTCGTGGGGGCCGGGGCCGGCTCGGGTCTGTCAGGCGTCGGTCTCGACCGTGTCGCCGCCCGTCGCGACGTCGTCGCCGGTGGCGTCGTCGGCAGCGGTGTCCTCCGAAGCGGTGTCGTCGCCGTCGGTCTCGGTGCCGTCGGTGTCACCGTCCCCCGGGATCTCGGCGTCGATGCCACGGAGGATGTCGATCGCGCCCGCGATGTCGCCGGTCATCGCGGTGGAGATGGCCAGGTCGGCGTTCGCCTCGCACTCCTCGCCCGACAGTCCGGGCGCGACGCCGCCGACGGAACCGAGGAAGTCGTACGCGGAGATCGTGCCGCAGAGCTGCTGCGCGATGTCCGAGACCTCGGCGGGGGTCTCGGCGCCGTCGATGTCCGTCTCGACGGTCGTGGGGGCGCCGACCGACCCGCTGTCGAGCCCGGGGAGATCGCTCTGGGCGGCGGCCAGTCCCGCACCGGAGAAGGACAGGGCGGCAGCGGAACCGATGATCGCGATGGTCTTCTTCATGGTGGTCACCTTTCGTTCGGGCGCCGGGGTCTCCCGGAGACACGGCGGTCACCGTAACGGCGACAGTGCCAGCGTGCTGTGACCGCGATCACTCCCCGTCGGAGCCCGGTCGGTGGAATGTCGTGATGCGCTGGAGCGACGGCGCCCGGACAAATTCTTCTTCATCTCGCGGAGTGTTTGCCGCGTCGACGCTCTCCGGGGATGCTTGTCCCATGAGTGGAACCGCCGAGATCTATGACGCCGTCCTCAGCCCGGGCAAACTCGAGTTGCTCCGGGCGTGGATCCGCCACCAGTCGTGGTTCGACGGTGACCCGGCGCGGCTGGAGCAGGTGACCGCCTACCGGTTCGTCGACCCCGACGGCGAGGTGGGCATGGAGGCCTTCCTCGTCTCGGACGGTGCGCGCACGTTCCACGTCCCCGTGACCTACCGGGGGGCGGAGCTCCCGGGGGCGCAGGACGCACTGGTCGGGACGCTCGAACACTCTGTCCTCGGTCGTCGCTGGGTGTACGACGCGCCGGCGGACCCCGTGTACGTGACCGAGGTGCGGCGGGTCGTCAGTCACCGCGACACCGCCGCCGACCATCTGGCGGTGGAGGACGGCACGGTCACCCCGTCGCCCGTCAACGTGCGGGGCGGTGGGGACGGGGCGACGGGCGACAGCGACGCCGATGCCGCGCCTCAGGTGATCCGGGTGATCTCGGAGGAGAACGACGCCGAGGCTGACCGCCCCCTGATCGGCTCGCCGGGCACGCTCAGCGGGACCTGGGAGGACGCCGACGGCTCGCATTCCGCGGTCTTCGTCGTCGTCTCCTAAGACCTGGCGGCTAGGACCTGGCGGCTAGGACCTGGCGGCTAGGGCCTGGCGGCTAGGACCTGGCAGCCAGGGCCTGGCGGCGCAGTTCCCGCCGCGTCACTCCGGCGCAGACAATGCCGCCCCCCACCTCGTCGGAGGTGGGGGGCGGCGTCGT
>NZ_JAALDZ010000052.1:0-12026 GCF_014145125.1 Dietzia sp. CQ4
CGCTCGTCGGGGAGCCGGTCGCGCCCGCCGCGGGACCGTCGTCCTCACCGTCGATCGCCTCGGTGGCGGAGACGGTCCGCTCGATGGTCCGCAACGGTGACGACCTCGACCGTGTGATCGCGGCACTGGGGGACCTCCGCAAGTTCCTGCGGTGAGGCGACCCCGCCCGGTGGCCCGGGCGGCGGCCGTGCTGGCCGCGCTGGTGGCCGCGGCGGGAATCGCACTGCACCACTCGACCTCCGAGGTCCCCGCGGTCCTGGTCCTGGCCACGTTCGCGCTGTGGGCCTGGGCGTTCTCCCTCATCGCGGTCCTCGCGGCGCTGCGCGCCCGCTCCGTGGTGTTGACGGTCGTGGCCGTGGCGCTGGTCGGGGCGGGGGCGGTCCAGTACGGCCCGCTGGTGTCACCCGCCCGTGGGTACGACGACGAGGGCGTCGACCTCCGGGTGCTGGTGCAGAACCTGGAGTACGGCGGAGCCGACCCGGTCGACGTGGCCCGTGCCGTCCGCGACGGCGGGGTCGATCTGCTGATCACGGTGGAGGCCACCCCGGAGTCTGTCGACGGTCTCCGCGCGGCGGGCCTCGGCGAGATGCTCCCGCACGAGGCATCCGATCCCGCCCCGCAGGCCGCGGGCGTCGCGGTCTGGTCGCGGTACCCGCTCTCCCCACCCGAGCGGGTCGCCGGATTCAGCCTGGGAGTCCTGCGCACGGACATGGCCGGCCCCGCGGGTCCGGTGACGGTGGTGGCGGCTCACCCCGTCGCGCCCGTGTTCGACGGTCCCGCCGCGGTCGAGGAGGCGGACCGTCTGAGGTGGTACCTCGGCGGGTTGCCCGGACCGGCCCCCGTGGTGGTGGGCGGCGACTTCAACGCCACCTGGGACCACGCCCGGTTCCGCGGACTGCGTGGGCTGGGGTACACCGATTCGGTCTCCGGCGGTGGCGACGGCTGGGTGCCCACGTGGCCAGCCGACGGGCGCGTCCCGCCACTGATCGGCATCGACCACGTGCTCGCGCGGGGAGCGTCGGCGGTGGGGGAGACCAGGACCGTCCGGGTGGGTGGCACCGATCACCTGGGCGTGATCGCGACGGTACGTCTTGCCGCGGACCGGGTCCGTTGACCTACGATGCGCACCATGAGTTCACGCATCCTGACAGCAGCGTCCGGCCTCGGTGCGGTCGCGCTCGCCGTGGTACTCGGGGGTTGTGGCGGGGCGACCGTGGAGGGGGAGGCGCCCGAGGTGGCCACGGAGTCCACCACGACGTCCGCCGCGTCGAGTACCCCGTTCGCCGAGGAGCGACCGGAGAAGCCCACCGGGCCCGTGACACCGCCCCCGCCGCCCGAGCCGCAGCCGGAACCGATGCCGGGGGAGCCCGCGCCGGAACCACGAGCGGACGACACCCCGGCGGCTGAGCCCGCTCCCGTCGCCCCCGGGGGCGGTGACTTCGTCGCGCTGCTGCAGAGGCAGGACGTCGCACTCCCCGAGGGCGTGGATCCGGTGGCCACCGCCGCGGAGGCGTGCGGCCGCTTCGACGGGGGCCAGCAGATGGACGAGGTCTCGGGGTGGCTCGGCGAGTACGGGCGGTTGGGCCCCGAGCAGCAGGGATTCTTCCTCGGCGCCGCCGTGGGTACCTACTGCCCCCAGAACTTCCCCAAGCTCGGCTGAGCCCGGCCGGTGTGAGCCCGGCGTCTCACATCCGGCTGTACTTGGCACGGCCCAGGGAGTAGACGCCGTACAACGCGATCCCGACGCCGGTCATGATGAGCAGGATCTGGCCGAACGGCTGCTCGCCGACCGTTCGCAGCGCGGCATCGAGTCCTCCCGCCTTCTCGGGATCCGCGGTCACGACCGCCGCGATCACCAGTCCGCCGAGGATGACCAGGGCGGCACCCTTGGCGATGTACCCGAGCTGACCGGAGACGACGATGGCCCGCCCGACGTGTCCGCCCCCGGTGCGTTCCAGGTCCTCGACGAACTTCTTGGTGGCGCCCTTGTAGACGTGATACGCGCCCACGCCGATGATCACGAGGCCCACCACGACGAGCGCGACCTTGCCCGGTGCGGAGCCGAGCAGTCCGGCGGTGGTACCGGACGCCGTCTCGGAATCCGAATCGGATCCACCGGAGGCGAACCGGGCGGTGGTCACGCCGAGAGCGAGGTAGACGGCGGCCTTGGCGCCCGCCTTGACCCTGTCCGAGGCCTCCTCCGATCCCAGGATCATCTCGATGACCTGCCAGAGACCGAGGGCGAGGAAGCCGATCGCGCCGACCCAGAGGAGGGCCTGGCCACCCGGTGCGGAGGCGATCTCGGCGAGGGCGCCCGAGTTGGACGCCTCCTCTCCGCCCGATCCGGTCGCGATCCGGATGGCGATCCACCCGATGAGCAGGTGGAGGATCCCGTTCATGACGAAGCCCGCACGGGCCAGCCACTCGAGGGCGGGATGGTCGACGGCGGAGCGGGCGGCGCCCTGAACGGAGCGAGGGGAACTGGGTGTCTTCATCTCAGCACTCTCCCACGAGCTCGGCTTCCCCACGACCTCGGCGGTTCACCACTCGATCTCGCCGAGGACGTCGTTCCGCCGACGGAGCTCGGCCAGCCGCTGTTCGGCCGCGCGGTGCTCCTCGGAGCGGCGGCGGGCCTGTTCGGCGAGTGCGTCCGCCTCGACCTCGGCCAGGAGGAGCTGCAGACGGTCCTTCTGTTCGCGCAGTGTCTCGACCGAGGTGTCCATCGCGATGAGCTTGCGTGAGCCCGCGCTGGCATGGAGGAACGGGTTCCGTTCGAGGATCAACCTCGCCTCCTCGGGGTCGAGCACCCGCGACAGCTTGAGCAGCACGGGGTAGCTCTCGCCGTCGCCGCCGGTTCCCGGTTCGTGATCCGGGTCCAGGGCGGCCGCGACCACCTTGAGTGGTCTGGCCCTCGGGGAGGCGCTCCGGAAGTCCACGTCGTCTGCGTCCACGAGCTCCCGACCCCTTCCGTTCCCCGCCTCCTGGCGTTCCCCGGCCCTGGGTCAACCGTAAACGCCCCGGCCACAGGGGCCGGGGCGTTTCAACGATTACGCGAGCTGCGGGATCAGCAGTCGTAGTACAGGTCGAACTCGTGCGGGTGCGGACGCAGGTTGACCGGGGCGATCTCCTTCTCCCGCTTGTACTCGATCCAGTTCTCGATCAGGTCCTCGGTGAACACGCCACCCGCGGTGAGGTACTCGTGATCGGCCTCGAGGCGGTCGAGCACCGCGGAAAGCGAGGTGGGGGCCTGCGGGATGTCGGCGGCCTCCTCCGGCGGGAGTTCGTAGAGGTCCTTGTCCACCGGGGCGTGCGGCTCGATCTTGTTCTTCACGCCGTCCAGGCCCGCCATCATCATCGCGGCGAACGCGAAGTACGGGTTGCCCGAGGAGTCGGGGCAGCGGAACTCGATGCGCTTGGCCTTGGGGTTGTTGCCCGTGATCGGGATACGGACACAGGCCGAGCGGTTGCGCTGCGAGTACACCAGGTTGATCGGTGCCTCGTAGCCCGGGACGAGCCGGTGGTACGAGTTGATCGTGGGGTTGGTGAACGCGAGCAGGCTGGGCGCGTGGTGGAGGATGCCACCGATGTAGTAGCGGGCGACGTCCGACAGTCCCGCGTAGCCGGCCTCGTCGTGGAACAGCGGCTTGCCGTCCTTCCACAGCGACTGGTGGGCGTGCATGCCGGAGCCGTTGTCACCGAAGAGGGGCTTGGGCATGAAGGTCGCGGACTTGCCGTTCTTCCACGCGGTGTTCTTGACGATGTACTTGAAGAGCTGGATGTCGTCGGCCGCGTGCAGGAGCGTGTTGAACTTGTAGTTGATCTCCTGCTGGCCACCGGAGCCCACCTCGTGGTGAAAGCGCTCGAGCTCGAAGCCGGCGTTGGTGAGGTTGGTCGACATCTCGTCGCGCAGGTCGACGAAGTGGTCGTAGGGCGCCACCGGGAAGTACCCGCCCTTGGGGCGGACCTTGTACCCGAGGTTCGGTGAACCGTCGGCCTCGGACTCGGCTCCCGTGTTCCAGTTGCCGGCGATCGAGTCGACCTCGTAGAAGCCGTGGTTGGTGCCCGAGCCGTAGCGGACGGAGTCGAACACGAAGAACTCGGCCTCGGCACCGAAGAAGCAGGTGTCGGCGATGCCCGTGGAGATCAGGTACTCCTCGGCTTTGCGCGCGACGTTGCGGGGGTCGCGGCTGTAGGCCTCACGGGTGAAGGGGTCGTGCACGAAGCAGCTGATGTTCAGCGTCTTCGCCTTGCGGAACTGGTCGAGGCGAGCGGTCGACACGTCCGGCAGGAGCATCATGTCGGACTCGTGGATCGACTGGAACCCCCGGATGGACGAGCCGTCGAACGCCAGGCCGTCCTCCATCATGTCCTCGTCGAAAGCCGCGGCAGCGATCGTGAAGTGCTGCTCGGCGCCGGGCAGGTCGGTGAACCTGATGTCGACGTACTCGACGCCCTCGTCCTTGATGAACTTGATGACCTCGTCCGGAGTGGAGAATGCCACGATGTCGCTCCTCGTCTCTCTGTGCGACGGGCAACCGGTGCCGCCCGTCGTGCGGTGACCTCACGATATGGGCGAGGTGTTGCCCGGCCGTCAACCGAATGTTTCGGCAGTGTTACAGAGGCGGGCCGGGTGGTGTCCCTCCCAATAGGGGTCAGCCTAGTCAACCACTGCGGGGGAACGTCGACACGGGGATCGACCGGGCCCCGGTTACCCTGGGAACCATGCGTGAACTTGCAGGATCATGGCTGTCCGGCCCGACCTCGTCCGGCAACGAGCCGGAGCAGGCCTTCAAAGGTGAGCGGCTCGGGCTGCCCCGGTACGGCGAGGGTTCTCTCGCGCCGCTGGGGGTGCGTCTCGGCGCGCTACTGGTCGACTGGTTCCTGGCCTACGGGTTCGTGGGACTCGTCGTCACCCTCGGTGGACCGGGCCTGCTCGGAGGCGAGACGTTCTCCGCCGTGGCCAGTTGGGCGACTCCGCTGCTCTGGGGCCTGTCCGGCGTGGTGTGCGTCTGGCTTTTCGCCCAGACGCCCGGACAGGCACTCTTCGGGATCGGCACCGCACGGATCGACGCCGACGAGCGGGTCGGTGTCCTCCGTGCGATCGTCCGGGTCGCCTTCGTGTTCTTCCTGCTGCCTCCCCTCGTCCAGGACGAGGACGGCCGCGGCCTGCACGACAGGGCGACGGGTACGGCGCTCATCCGGACCCGGTGACCCCGGAGCTGGTCCCGGTGGCCCCGGTGGCCCCGGAGACGGATCCGGTGGCCCCGGTGGCCCCGGAGACGGATCCGGGGATCTGTTCGCGCTAACCCGTCGGCGCGGCCGGCGAGTGCGACCGGCGCGACCAGCGCGACCGGTGGGCGTGACGGGCTCCGGCCCCGGTCAGCCCCGTCGCCGGGCGCTGCGCTGCATGTTGCGGACCTTTGCGCCCTGGGGGAGCGGGCCCTTGGGCATCTGGTTCTGGATGCCGGTCTTGGTGCCCAGCGCACGCAACCGGGTGTCCAGGGCGTCGACCTTGGCGCGGTTGATGTTCATCGGGTAGCGGGTCAGGCGACGGTTGAGCTTGCGCAGCGGGACCTGTTCAGGGGTCGTCCCCTCCTCGTCGCCGACGATCAGCTCATAGATCGGGGTATCACCGACGACCCGGGCGACCTTCTTCTTCTCCTGCAGCATGAGTGGCTTGAGCCGGTGCGGCTGCCCCTCGCCCACGAGGACGATCCCGCATCGGCCGACCACGCGGTGCACGGCGTCGAAACTGGTCGTCGCCGCGACGGCCTGATTGACGCGCCAGCCCGATCGGAGCTGATCCAGTGCCCACGCCGCCGCACCGGGCTGTCCTTCGGCCTTCGCGAACACGGTGTTCTGGACGCGGCGGGAGAAGATCACCATCGCCAGCATCAGACCGGTGAGGACACCGAGTGGGAGCATCCACCACTCCCCGCCCCAGAGCGAACCCAGGAGGAAGAACGCGGCGGTGGAGAGGATCAACGCGCCGATCATCAGGGGCCACAGGAGTTTGTCCTGCTTGGACTGGATCTTCAGGGCCTCCCACATCTGCCCGCGCTGCGCTTTGCTCGCCTGCCGCCGTGCAGCCCGAGCCGCCTTCTTGTCCGCCTTGCTGACCTCGCTCTTCGCCATACCGTTCAGGATACGTGGCGGGGACCACCGTTCGGGAACCGCGGTTCGCCGCAGGGGTGGACAGGGCGAGCAGGACGGGTGGCGCGGCTGAGTCGGCCGGGCGGCCCGGCTGAGACGGCCGGGTCGGACGTGGGCCCGCGGGGGGTCAGGCCCGGGCGCGCGCCAGCACGGACGAGGCCTCCTGCGAGGCGGCGCCCCCGGAGGTCAACTGCGCGAGGTGCTGCGGAACCTCCTGGCCGCGGTGTTCGAGAGCCTGGACGTAGAGGCGACCGGCCCGGTACGAGGACCGCACCAGTGGACCGGCCATGACCCCGGCGAAACCGATCTCGCGCGCCTGGTCGGACAACTCCACGAACTCCTCCGGCTTGACCCAGCGGTCGATGGGATGGTGCAGCGGACTGGGCCGGAGGTACTGGGTGATGGTGAGGATGTCGCACCCCGCGTAATGCAGGTCAATCATCGCGTCGACGATCTCCTCCGTGGTCTCACCCATCCCCAGGATGAGGTTGGACTTGGTGACCAGCCCGAAGTCACGGGCAGCGCGGATCACTCCGAGGGACCGGTCGAACCGGAACGCCGGCCTGATGCGCTTGAAGATCCGGGGGACCGTCTCCACGTTGTGCGCGAGCACCTCGGGCCGGGACTCGAAGACCTCCGCGAGCTGATCCGGATCCCCGTTGAAGTCGGGGATCAGGTTCTCGACGCCGGTGTTGGGGTTGAGTTCGTGGATCTTGCGGACCGTCTCCGCGTACAGCCACGCGCCACCGTCGTCGAGGTCGTCCCGGGCGACGCCGGTGATGGTCGAGTACCGCAGGCCCATCTCGCGAACGGACTCCGCCACGCGCCGCGGCTCGTCCCGGTCGAGGGCACTGGGCTTGCCCGTCGCGATCTGACAGAAGTCGCAGCGTCTCGTGCACTGTTCGCCGCCGATGAGGAAGGTGGCCTCGCGGTCCTCCCAACATTCGTAGATGTTGGGGCAGCCGGCCTCCTCGCACACCGTGTGCAGGCCGCCGGTCTTGACGAGGCCCTTGAGTTCCTTGTACTCGGGGCCCATCGTGGCCCGGGTCCGGATCCAGGAGGGCTTCCGCTCGATCGGCGTCTCGGCGTTGCGGGCCTCGATGCGGAGCAGTTTGCGGCCTTCGGGAGTGACAGTCACGGCCGCCAGCCTACGCTCGAATCACCCCACGGGTAGTCGACCGTCGAGCGCCTCCACCACGTCGGAGGTGACCTGGTCGAGGACCTCCGAGACGGGGACGTCCCGTCCGAGTTCGGCCGAGAGGGACGTGACCCCGGCGTCGACGATCCCGCAGGGGACGATCCGCGAGTATGCATCGAGATCACAGTCGCAGTTGAGCGCGAAACCGTGCATCGTCACCCCGCGCTGGACACGGATCCCGATGGCGGCGATCTTGCGCTCCGGCCGGCCGTCACCGGCCGGACACCACACCCCGGACCGGCCGTCCACCCGGTCGACCTCCACCCCCATCCGGGCGCACGTGGTGATGAGGGCCTGCTCCACCCGGCGGACGTACTCGACCACGTCGATGGGGTCCGACAGGGCGATGATCGGGTACCCGACCAGCTGCCCGGGTCCGTGCCAGGTGATCCGACCACCCCGGTCCACGTCGACGACGGGGGTCCCGTCGACCGGGCGATCCGACGGCTCCGTGCGCTTCCCGGCGGTGTACGTGGCCGGGTGTTCCAGGAGCAGGATCGTGTCCCCGCGGGCTCCGTCGGCACGCTCCTGCGCGAGCGTTCGCTGCAGCTCCCAGGTAGGGGTGTACTCGACGGTGCCGAGGCGGCGGATCTCCGGCTCGACCGGATCGCGGCGCAGGGACAGACCGGTGTGGGACATGCCGTCCACTCTAGGCCGAAGGATCTCGCAGACGACGACGGGCGCCCTCCCGGAGGAGGACGCCCGTCGCGCTGTCGTCGGGACCTACAGTCCGAGGTCTCCCTCGAACTCGGCCTTCTGCAGACGGTCCTTGACCGTGGTGAGGAAACGACCGGCGTCCGCACCGTCGATGAGACGGTGGTCGTAGGTCAGCGGCAGGTAGCCCATCGACCGGATGGCGATGGACTCGCCGTCGTCATCGGCGTCCACCACGGGGCGCCGCACGATCGCGCCGGTCCCCAGCATCGCCGCCTGCGGCGGCACGAGGATCGGGGTGTCGAACAGTGCACCCTCGCTCCCGATGTTGGTGATGGTGAACGTGCCCCCCTGGAGGTCGTCCGGGGTGAGCTTGGACGCCCGCGCCCGCTCCGCCAGGTCGATGATCGCCTTGGCGAGCCCCGGGATGTCCAGGTCCTGGGCGTCGCGGATGACCGGTGAGAGCAGCCCCGCCTCGGTGTCCACGGCGATGCCGAGGTTCACCGAACCGTGGTAGGTGATCTCGTTGGTGTCCTCGTCGTACGACGCGTTGACGTTCGGGTGCGAGACCAGGGCCTCGACCACCGCCTTGGCGTAGAACGGCAGGTAGGTGAGCTTGACGCCGTGCTCGTCCGCGAACCGGCTCTTGGTCCGGGCCCGCAGTTGCGCGACGCGGCTCATGTCCACCTCGAAGACCTGCGTGAGCTGCGCGCTGGTCTGCAGCGACTCGCGGGTCTTCTTGGCCGTGATCTTGCGGATCCGGTTGGCCTTCTTGGTGGTCCCGCGCAGCTCGGCCAGTTCGGGTCGCACTCCGGCCTTGGACGGGCCGCCTGCCGGGGCCTTCTTCTCCGCGGGGGCCTCGGTGCCGCCCTCGGCGCCACCCTCGGCCGCGGCGAGGACGTCCTGCTTACGGATGCGTCCGCCGATCCCGGTGCCCGTGACGGAATCCAGGTCCACGCCGTGCTCCTGCGCGAGCTTGCGCACGAGCGGGGTGACATAGGGGGAGGTACCGGAGCCGGAGCCCGTGGCGCCGCCCTCGTTCTCCGCCCCGTTCTCCGCCGCGGCGAGCACATCCTGCTTGCGGATGCGCCCACTGGCCCCGGTGCCCTCGACGGTCTCGAGGTCGACACCCTTCTCCTCGGCGAGCGTCCGGACCAACGGGGTGGGGGACGGCGAGGTGCCGGACTTGGCGGCCTCCGCCGGTTCGGCCCGCTCGCCCTGCGCGCCCGAGGATCCCGGGCCGTCGGCCGTGTCCGCGGACTTCTCGGCCTTGGCGGCGGCCTTCTTCGCCGCCTTCTTCTCGGTCTTCGGGGTCCCGCCCGCGGCGTCGTCCTGCTCAGCAGCGCCGGCAGCGTCGGTGGCATCGCCCTCCGCCTGCGCGGGGGCGTCATCCGGACGGGTGGACTCGGCGGCGTCGGACGTCCCCTCGTCGGCGGGCTCGTCGTCCTGGTCGGAGGAGTCGCCGTCGCCGATGACGGCGAGGACGGCACCGACCTCGACGGTCTCGTCCTCGTCGGCGACGATCTTCTGCAGGGTGCCGGCGACGGGGGAGGGGATCTCGGTGTCGACCTTGTCGGTGGAGACCTCGAGCAGGGGCTCGTCCATCTCGACGGTGTCGCCCACGGCCTTGAGCCAGTTGGTGATGGTGCCCTCGGTGACGGATTCGCCGAGTTCGGGCATGGTGACCTCGGTGCCCTTGCCGCCCGAGCCCTTGCCGCCCGAGCCGCCGGAGGACGTCGCGGGCTTCTCGGCGGGTGCCTCGTCGGCCTCCTCCGTGGAGGTGTCGGCCTCGTCGGCATCGTCATCGGAGTCGTCGTCGACATCGTCGTCGGAGGACTCCTCCGCCGGCTCGTCGGCGTCGTCCGATCCACCGGAACCGTCGTCGATGACCGCGAGTTCGCCGCCGATCTCGACGGTCTCGTCCTCGTCGGCGACGATCTTGGACAGCGTGCCCGCGGCGGGCGACGGGATCTCGGTGTCGACCTTGTCGGTCGAGACCTCGAGCAACGGCTCGTCGACCTCGACGGTGTCCCCCTCCTTCTTGAGCCAGCGGGTGACGGTGCCCTCGCTGACGGATTCACCGAGAGCCGGCATCTGTACGGAGAAGGCCATGGTGTCGTGACTCCTCAAGAGTTCTGGGCGCTGCCCGCCGGCGCGATCCGCACCCGCGTGAGCGGCGACATTGTGGTGGGCTATCGATTCTTCGAGACGACCCGGGACGGAACCACTGTGGCGGCCCGCCCGGACGATCGACCCCCATTGTGCCCTGTGCCACCTACCGGTGTCGGCGGACGCTCCGATCCCGGCGTCTGTGGGCGTCCGATCCGCCCGGCGGCCGCGCCATCACCGGTGCTCGGGCTCGGTACGATCGATTCGGCGTAGACGGCCCCACCCCGGACGGGGGGCCGACGGGAGGAGACCGACAGTGGCGATCCGCGATCTTTTCCGGCGGCGGCAGACGCGGATCCCCGCGGATCCCGCCGACCTCGCCCACTTCCGATCCTGGTGCGAGACCCGGGTGGGGATCGAGGCGTACCTGGAGCCCGAGACCCTCGTGTCGGTGCCCGGGCTCCTCCTCGTCGCGTTCGACGGCGAGTGGACGCGACGCCCGGTGGGGGACGTGGCCACCGCGCGCAAGCTCGCCGACGAGCTAAAGATCCCCCTCTACGACGCGATGGAGACCGGGTACCCGGACCGGATGCGGCTCTTCGAGGAGGTCCGCATCTCCCGCGAGCGCAAGGAGAGGGCCCGCCGGCTCCGCGAACAGATGCGCGGAGCCGACGAGGCCTAACCGGCCGCGGACGGGTGAGCCGCCCGCGGACGGGTGAGCCGCCCGCGGACGGGTCAGCCGGCCGCGGCGATGTCCTCGAGCACGGCGAGCATCGTCCGGACGGGGACACCGGTCCCGCCCTTGGGCAGGTAGCCCTCGGCGCCGCCGTCGTTGTAGGCCGGGCCCGCCACGTCGATGTGGGCCCACTCGACGCCCTCGGCGACGAACTCGGAGAGGAACAGGCCCGCGGAAAGCATGCCGCCCCAGCGGTGCGGGGTGACGTTGGTCAGATCCGCGACCTGGGAGTCGAGGCCGTCGCGGAGCTCCTCGGGCAGCGGCATCGGCCAGCCGCCCTCGCCGACCCCCCGGCTGAGCTCGGCCACCCGGTCACGGAACTCCTCGGTGCCCATGACACCGGGGGACTTCTTGCCCAGTGCGACCATCTGGGCCCCGGTGAGCGTGGCGGTGTCGATGAGGTGGGACGGCGAGTCCTCGCACGCGCGAACGATGGCGTCGGCCAGGATCAGCCGCCCCTCGGCGTCGGTGTTCTGCACCTCGACCGTCGTCCCGCCGTACATGGTGAGCACGTCGCCGGGCCGGTACGCGGTCGAGGACGGCATGTTCTCGGCCATCGGGACGGTCGCCACCACGGTCAGGTCGAGACCGAGCCGGGCGGCCAGGATGACGGTCGCGACCACGGCGGCCGCACCGCCCATGTCCATCGTCATCTGCTCCATGCCCGCGGCCGGCTTGATGGAGATGCCGCCGGTGTCGAAGGTGACGCCTTTGCCCACCAGGGCGACGGGCGGCCGGTTCTCGTTGCCCCGGTGGGTGAGTCGGACCAGGCGTGGTGGCCGGGACGACCCGCCGCCCACGGCCAGGATGCCGCCGTATCCACCGTCGGCCAGGTCGGCCTCGTCCATGATCTCCACCTCCAGGCCCGCGGCGGCGGCGAGCTCGGCGGCGCGGTCCGCGAAGGAACCGGGGAAGAGCAGGTTGGGTGGGGTGTTGACCAGGTCGCGGGCGAGGCCGACGCACTCGGCGATGGTGGCGGCACGGGTCACCGCGTCCTCGCCGCCCTCCGCGACGAACACCTTCACGGTGTCCGCCTTGTCGTCGTCGTCGTTCTTCGCCGTGACCTTGGCCGGCCGGAACGATCCCAGCGCAGCCCCCAACGCGACCGCCTCGGCGCGCCCGGCGTCGAGCAGGACCAGTGCGGCGCCCAGCCCACGGCACGCGCGCGCGGCGGCG
>NZ_JAALDZ010000053.1:0-3126 GCF_014145125.1 Dietzia sp. CQ4
CGGGGGCGACCTCTCCTCGTGCACCTTCACCTTCGACTTCGGCGCGGTCCCCTCCGGGGCGCCCTTCTATCTGATCGAGATCCCCGGGCGCGGGCAGCTCACCTACACCGAGGACGAACTGCGCGCGGGCGTGGACATCACGCTCGGTCGGTGACGACCGGATCCGCCACGCCGGGACCCGCTGGCCCGGTCGTGCCCACCTGGCCCCGGTGACCCGTTGACCCGGCGAACCCGGCTCCGTACACTCCGAAATGCCAACCGGACGCTTGTCCAGAAACGTTGTCCCCCGGGAGTCGCCGTGAACCGCCCGTCCGTCCTCACCCGCGCCGCCGGCGCCCTCGCGCTCGCGGCGGTCACCGCCCTCGGAGGAGTGGTCGCCACGCCGACGGTCTCCGCCGCGACCGCCGAATCCCCGTACGTGAACCCGGCCCCGGGTCTGCGCAACGTCCTGTGGGTGGGCAACAACTGGGAGGGCACCGCGGACGCCGTGCAGCCGGACGGTGACTTCCACCGGATCGCACGGATCAACATCATCCCGGACCGCAACGAGCGACTCACCGAGATCTACCGCGACCCCGCCCGCCTCGCCCTGTACCTCGGCATCCGCCAGATGGTCGGCGAGGGACACGACCAGTACGTCGACGACATGTACTCGACCAAGGACGGTCGGCACCTCATCGTGTCCCGGCCCAGCTTCGCCGACGTGGTCTCGATCGACATCGTCACGGGCGAGATCGCGTGGCGGTTCCCCGTCCAGGGGTTCCGCTCCGACCACATGGCGGTGAGCCCGGACGGATCGCAGGTCGCGGTGAGCGCGTCGACCGCCAAACTCGTCCACGTCCTCGACACCGCCACCGGACGGGAGATCGGCACCTTCCCCTCGGGGGACAACGCCCACGAGAACGCCTACATCAAGGGCGGCACGCAGATCGTCAACGAGTCCATCGGCAACGTGTGGACGCCGCTCGACCAGCCGTGGGCCGACGTCACCAAGGGCGAGCGGGTGCTCCAGTTCGTCGACGCCGAGACGCTCCAGATCATCAAGCGCGTCGACCTGCGCGCCCGGCTCGCCGAGGCCGGCCGTCCCGAGTTGAGCATCGGGGTGCGCCCGATGACCTTCTCCCCGGACTACCGGTTCATGTACTTCCAGGTCTCGTTCTTCCACGGCTTCATCGAGTACGACATCGACGCCGACACGATCACCCGCATCGTGGACCTGCCCGTCACGCCCGCCGGCGACGTCCCCCGGGAGGCCCACCTGCTGGACTCCGGCCACCACGGCATCTCCATGAACCCCCAGGGCACCAGGATCTGCGTCGCGGGCACCATGAGCGACTACGCCACGGTGATCGACCGGGAGACCCTGCAGCACGGGCCGCTGGTCTCGACCGGCCTCAAGTCCTACTGGGTGACCACCGACCTCACCGGGGACTACTGCTTCGTGTCCTGGGCCAAGAGCGACACGGTCAGCGTGCTGTCCTTCGAGACCGGCGAGGAGGTGGCCCGGATCCCCGTCGGGTACCACCCCCAGCGAATGAGGATCGGCGTGGCCCCGCAGGACTGGGGCGGCAACCCGGTGCCGCTCCCCGCTCCGGGAAACCCCCTGCCCGTGTTCTCCTGACCGCCGGGTCCGGCGCCGGCGGCTATCCTGGGGCACCGGCGGACGCCGACGGCAGGTAGCGAGGAGGCGCGGAGGTGGTGAGGATCCCAGGGGAGGACGACGACGCCTTCTCCCGCGCCACGGACGTCGAGCGCCTCGTGTCGGACATCGACCTCTCGCCGTATCTCGGCAGGGCCGCCGACCCCACGACCACGCCGCTGCCGGACCCCGTCCCGGTCTCCACGGCCACTCCCCCGCTGTTGGCCCTCCGCGACCTCCTCGCCGACCCTCGCTTCATCGGGTTGTTCGCCCGTGCCCTGCGCGAGGCCGACCCGGATTTCCGCGAACTGTTCCCCCGCGACGCCTCCGGGGTGCTCGGCGAGTTCGTCCGCGCGATGACGTGGGCGCTCGAGACCGTCGAGGACGCCCGGGGGGACGAGGCCGAGGTCGCCCAGGTGGTGGAGTTCGCCCGCCACCTGGGCGCCGACCACCGCAAACTCGAACTCTCCGCCCGCCACCACCAGCGCTTCGGCGAGGCCCTCGCCAGTACTCTCCGCCACCTGGCCGGCCGCGGCTGGGATGACCGGCTGTCCACCACGCTGGGCACCGCGTACCGGGCACTGTCGACCGCGCTCCAGGAGGGCGCGGCCGCCGGGCAGGGGCCCGCGAGGGTCGGCGCCACCGTCGTCGAGGTCCTCCGGCCGACCCGCGACGTGGCGGTGGTCAGGCTGATCACCGACGTGATGGTGGACTACCACCCGGGCCAGTACCTCAGCGTCCTGACGCCGTACACGCCGGGCGTGTGGCGCCGGTTCAGCCCGTCGATCCCGGCCAACCCGGCCGGCCAGATCGAGTTCCACGTCCGCGACGTCCCCGGTGGCGCGCTCAGCGGATCGCTGGTCCGGGGTGTCGGGGTGGGCGACCGGTGGGTCCTGGCGAGGCCCCTCGGGCTGCTCGAGGTGGACCGCACCGAACCCGTCCGCGACGTGCTGATGGTGGCCGGCGGCACCGGCATCGCCCCGCTGCGCTGCCTGCTGCTGGACATGATGCGCCACGGATTCAACCCGCGCGTACACCTGTTCTACGGCGCGCGGCACCCCGGCGACCTCTACGATCTGCCGACACTCATCGACCTCGCGGCCACAGCTCCGTGGCTCACCATCCAGCCGGTCTCCGAGGAGGACACCGACCCGTGGTGGGCCGGCGCGCGGCAGGACCTGCCCCGCACGCTGCACCGGCGTCAGACGGGGACGTTGGTGGACGTGGTGACCGGCTGGGGTTCGTGGGCCGATCGCCAGGTGCTGCTGGCCGGGTCGCCGGAGATGCTGCGCGCCACCGTCCGCGGGATGGTCGCGGTCGGGACCCCCCGCGAGAACATCAGGTACGACCGGCCCTGACCCGCTGACGGGCCGACCCGGGGGTCAGGACTCCTCCGGGTCCCCCTCGGCGCGGTCGCCGCCGTCCTCCGCGGTTTCCTCACCCGCGGCCGCGCCCTCCTCGACCCCACCGGCGCCCGGGTCCCCGGG
>NZ_JAALDZ010000054.1:0-5369 GCF_014145125.1 Dietzia sp. CQ4
TCTCCACCAGTGCGCACACCGTCGGGTGGTCGAGCGCGTTCATCCGGTCGGGTCGGTTGATGCTGATCGTCGCGACACCCAGGTCGTCGCGGTCGACCATGACCGCGTCCCGGCCCGTGGGGGTCATCGGACCGTCTCCGCGGCGGCGACCATGCCGGCCAGCCGGTCGGTGATGATCGACTCGGCCTCGGCCATCATGCGGTCGACCAGCTCGGCCGCGGTGGGCACGTCGTCGATCAGGCCCTGGCACTGACCCGCCGACCAGATGCCGGCGTCCAGGTCGCCGTCCTCGAAGACCTTCCGGCCCCGGGCCCCGGCGACGAGGTGCTGGATGTCGGAGAACTCCACGCCCTCGGCCTCCCTGGCCACCACTTCCGCCGAGACGGCGTTCGCCGCGACCCGCGCGGTGTTGTGCAGCGTGCGGAAGATGAGCGCGGTGTCGAGCTCGGAGTTGGCGACGATCTGCTGCTTGACCTGGTCCGCGACCGGCGATTCGGCCGTGCACATGAACCGGGTCCCCATGTTGGCGCCGTCGGCCCCCAGGGCCAGTGCGGCCACGAGGCCGCGGGCGTCGGCGATGCCTCCGGACGCCAGCATCGGGATGGTCAGCCGGGCCGCCGCGGCGGGGATGAGCACCAGACCGGGGACGTCGTCCTCACCGGGATGTCCGGCGCACTCGAAGCCGTCGATGGAGACGGCGTCCACGCCGAGCTTCTCCGCCTTGAGTGCGTGCCGCACGGAGGTGCACTTGTGGATGACCTTGACGCCGGCGGCGTGGAAGACAGGGAGATGGTCCTTGGGGTTGGACCCGGCGGTCTCGACGATCTTCACGCCCGACTCGACGATCGCCTGGCGGTACTCCGCGTACGGGGGCGGCGTGATCGACGGGAGGATCGTGAGGTTGACCCCGAAGGGCTGGTCGGTCATCTCCCGGCACCGGGCGATCTCGCGGACCAGGTCCTCGGGCGTCGGCTGGGTGAGCCCGGTGATGATGCCCAGCGCCCCCGCCTCGGACACGGCGGCCGCGAGTTCGGCGCGGCCGACCCACATCATGCCGCCCTGGACGATCGGATGACGGACGCCGAACTCCTCGGTGAAACGGGTACGGATCACGGCTGGACCTCCTCGTAGGTGCCGCCGGAGGCGGCCTTGGACCGCAGGGACTCCGGCGGGGTGAAACGGTCCCCGTAGCGCTCGGCGAGCTCCTCGGCGCGGGCGACGAAGCCGGGCAGGCCGCCCGGGTACTGGTCCATGTAGCGGGCGACGCCGCCGGTCCAGCCCGGGAAGCCGATGCCCAGGATCGAGCCGACGTTGGCGTCGGTGGTGGTCTCCAGCACGCCCTCGTCGAGGCACTTGACGGTCTCGATCGCCTCGGCGAACAGCATCCGGTCGATCGCGTCCTGCAGCGGGATCTCGGTGGCGGGGCCGAAAGCCTCCGCCAGTCCCGGCCAGAGTCCGGCGCGCTTGCCGTCGGTGTACTCGTAGAAGCCGGCGCCGGTGGAGCGGCCCTTGCGGTCGTACTCGTCGATCATCGTGTCGAGCACGGCGTTGCCCGGGTGGTCGGGCAGCGGCCGGCCCTCTGCCTCGGCCGCCTGGCGGGTCTCGTCACGGATCTTGCGGGGCAGGGTCAACGTGAGTTCGTCCATCAGCGCGAGCACCGGCGCCGGGTAGCCGGCCTGCGAGGAGGCCTGTTCGACGGTGGGCGCGGGGACGCCCTCGGCGAGCAGCGCCATGCCCTCACTGGTGAAGGTCCCGATGACCCGCGAGGTGAAGAACCCGCGGGAGTCGTTGACGACGATGGGGGTCTTGCCGATCTGCGCGACCAGGGCCAGGGCGCGCCCGAGGGCGTCCTCCGAGGTCTCGGCGCCCTTGATGATCTCGACCAGCGGCATCTTGTCGACGGGCGAGAAGAAGTGCAGGCCGATGAAGTCGGCCGGCCGGTCGACGCCGCCCGCGAGCATGGTGATGGGAAGGGTCGAGGTGTTGGAGCACAGCAGCGCGTCCGGGGCGATGTGCGGCGCGATCTCCGCGAACACCGTCTCCTTGACCTCGGGGTCCTCGAACACGGCCTCGATGACGGCCTGCGCACCGGAGGCGGCCGCGGCGTCGGTGGTGGGGGTGATGCGCGCCAGGAGCGCCTCGCCCTTCGCCTGCGCGGCGTCCCGGTCCTCGCCCTCGGCGGCGCGGGCGACGGTCTTGGCGACGAGCTTCTCCGAATAGCCCTTGCCCCGCTCGGCGGCCGACTGGTCGATGTCCTTGAGGACGACCTCCATACCGGCCTTGGCGCACACGTAGGCGATCGCCGCGCCCATCATCCCGGCACCCAGGACCACGACCTTGGTGATCGGTTCGCGGTCAACCGACCCGTACGCCTTCGCGAGGCCGTTGGCCTTCTGCAGGTCGAAGAAGAACGCGCGGATCATGTTCTTGGCGGTCTGCCCGGTGGCGAGTCCGGCGAAGTAGCGGGCCTCGATCGCCTGGGCGGCGGCGAAGTCCACCCCGGCGCCCTCCACGGCCGCGGCCATGATCGCGACGGGGGCCGGGTACGGCGCGCCCTTGAGTTGCTTGCGCAGCATCGCGGGGAACGCGGGGAGGGTGGCGCCGAGCGCCGGGCTCGACGGCGTGCCCCCGGGCATGCGGTAGCCCTTGCGGTCCCACGGCTGGGTCGCCGCCTCGGGATCGTCGGCGTTGGCGGCGATCCACGCCTTCGCCGCGGGCACCAGGTCGTCGGGGCCGGCCACCAGCTCGTCGACGAGGCCGAGCTCGTGGGCCCTGCCCGGACGCAGGCGCCTGCCCTCGAGCAGCACCTCCGTCAGGGCCGTGGCCACACCGAGCATGCGCACGGTGCGGACGATCCCGCCGCCACCGGGCAGCAGACCGAGGCTCACCTCGGGTAGGCCCAGCTGGATCGCGGGCGAGTCCACCACGATCCGGTGGTGGGTGGCCAGCGCGATCTCGAGACCGCCGCCGAGCGCGGCACCCGCGATGGCGGCCACGACGGGCTTACCCAGGGTCTCCAGTCGCCGCAGTGGCGCCTTGGCCCGCTCGACGGTGGCCACGGCCAGGTCCGCCCCGTCAGCGGGGATCGACAGGATGTCGCCCAGGTCGCCGCCGGCGAAGAAGGTCTTCTTGGCGGAGGTCAGTATCACGCCGGTGATCTCGTCGACCTCGGAGGCGAGCCTGTCGACGGCCGCCTCCATGGACGCCAGGTAGTCGGCGTTCATGGTGTTGGCGCTCTGACCCGGATCGTCCATGGTGAGGACGACGACGCCGTCGGCGTCGCGCTCGTAGGTGATGGTGTTGGTGAATTCACTGCTCATTGGGGGTTTTCTCGTCCTTGTCAAGGCTGGCGGCCGGGTCGTCTACAGGCGTTCGATGATGGTGGCGATGCCCATGCCGGCACCCACGCACAGGGTCGCGAGGGCGTAGCGGGCGTCGCGGCGTTCCAGCTCGTCCAGGGCGGTGCCGAGGATCATCGCGCCGGTCGCGCCGAGGGGGTGCCCCATGGCGATCGCGCCGCCGTTGACGTTGATCTTCTCCATGGGGACCTCTAGGTCCTTGGCGAATTTCATCGGCACGGCGGCGAACGCCTCGTTGACCTCGAACAGGTCGATGTCGTCGATCGTCAGGCCGGCTTTGGCGAGGGCCTTGCGGGCGGCCGGGGTGGGGCCGGTGAGCATGATCGTGGGCTCCGAACCGATGACGGCGGCCGAGACGATCCTGGCGCGCGGCGTCAGGCCGTTGCGCTCGCCGGCCTCGGCGTTGCCGATGAGCATCGCGGTGGCACCGTCGACGATCCCGGAGGAGTTCCCGGCGTGATGGACGTGGTCGATGCCCTCGACCGAGTGGTACTTCTGCAGCGCCACGGCGTCGAAACCGGCCTGCTCACCGAGGGCGGCGAACGACGGCCGGAGTGACGCGAGATCGTCGGCGGTGGTGCCCCGCCGGATGTGCTCGTCATGGTCGAGCACGACCAGACCGGCGGAGTCGACCACCGGGATGACCGAGCCCGCGAAGCGGCCCTCGTCCCAGGCGGCGGAGGCGAGCTCCTGCGACCGCGCGGCGAACTCGTCGACGTCCCCGCGGGAGAAGCCCTCCATCGTGGCGATGAGGTCCGCGCCGATGCCCTGGGGAACGAACGAGGTGGAGTAGTTGACCCGGGGGTTCTGCGCCCAGGCGCCGCCGTCGGAGCCCATCGGGACCCGCGACATCGACTCCACGCCACCGGCGACGACGAGGTCCTCCCACCCCGCGCGGACCTTCTGCGCGGCCAGGTTGACGGCCTCGAGCCCGGAGGCACAGAAGCGGTTCTGCTGCACCCCGGCCACCGTCTCGGGCAGTCCGGCGGCGAGGGCCGCGATGCGGGGCAACACCGCGCCCTGCTCACCGACCGGACCGACGATGCCCATGACGACGTCCTCGATCTGTGCGGGATCGAGACCGCTGTTGCGCTCGACCAGCGAACGCAGCACGCCGACGGCGAGGTCGATCGGGGCGACGCTGTACAGCGAACCGCTGGACTTGCCCTTACCGCGTGGCGTGCGCACCGCGTCGTAGATGTAGGCCTCGGGCACTGACATGGGTGGGTTGTCCCTTCCGTCCCGAGCCGGTCTGCGACGACGCACTCGAGACACTCACATGGATTCGATCACATATATCTGTGAATTCGGGTTTACTATGGCCACTGTATCCGCTGTTGTCAAGATCACACCCCGATCCGCCCTCACGAGATCCGAGAGGTCATGACGTCGTCACCACCACTGCCCACGAGGTTCCCGGACGCCCCTCCGCCGGGGTCCCGACGTGCGGAGATCGCGCTGGCCGCGGCCGAGGAGTTCACGCGACGCGGATACCACGCGACCCGTGTGGAGCACATCGCGGATCGACTCGCGGTGACCCCCGGTGCGCTGTACCGGTACGTCCCGGGCAAGTACGCGATGTTCCGAGACGCGGTCGCCACGCTCGTCGGGGAACTCGACGCCGCCACGTCCGGTTCCGATGACCTCGACCACCTGGTCGCCTCGGTCACCCGGGCGACACTGACCCACCGCTCCCGCGCCGCGCTGTACCGCTGGCAGATCCGGTATCTCACGCCGGAGGACCGGGCGGCGGTCGTGGCGGCCGACATCCGGATCCGCCAGCGATTCTCCGACGCGATCCGCGGACACGGCGCTGTCGCCCGGACCGGGACCCGGGGCGCGGCCGGCGCCATCCTCGCCTGCATCGCCTCGCTCGGCCATCACCGCATCGAGGTCACCGAAGCGGGCGCGGTGGCGCTGATGCAGTCGATCGCGGCGGACCTGGCCGGATCCACCCCGGGCGTCAGGTCGACGCCGACTCCGCGAGCGGAGCACCCGCCCGCGCCCGGG
>NZ_JAALDZ010000055.1:0-1441 GCF_014145125.1 Dietzia sp. CQ4
GATAGTGCCCCGTGATGTGGTGGGAATCGGTTCCGCGTCTGGTCAGTCGCAGTGATCAACGAGTTCCGTGTTTGGATCATAACCACTACCGGTGTCGAGGGCGTGTTGCTTGGTCGCGATGACGGCTCGGAGCTCGGCCATGGAGCTCTCTGACAGGTAGCGGCGGCCGACTTGCCATTCGTCGTGTTGGTCGATCACCACGGAGGTCGCCAGCCGTAGGAACGCGGCCGGGTTGGGGAAGATCTCCACGACGTCGGCGCGGCGCTTGATCTCCTTGTTCAGCCGCTCGATCGGGTTGTTGGACCAGATCTTCTGCCAGTGCCCTTTCGGGAATGCGGTGAAGGCCAAGACGTCGGTTTTGGCCTCGCGCATCATCTGGTGCGCCTTGGGGAACGAGCCGGCGAAGGTGTCGGCGACCTGGTCCCACTGCGCGGCCACATCCTTGGGGTCGGTGTGGGCGAAGATCGTCTTGACCGCCGCGGTCACCGCGGGTGCGTGCTTTGACGCGACCGCGCCGTGCAGGTTGCGCATGAAGTGCACCCGGCAGCGCTGCCACGCCGCGCCCACAAACTGCTGCGCCACGGCCGCTTTCAGGCCCGCATGGGCATCGGATATGACCAGGTGCACCCCGGTCAGCCCACGGGCCTTGAGCGAGCGCAGGAAGTCGCTCCAGAACTCGTACGATTCGCTGTCTCCGACGGCGGTGCCGAGCACTTCGCGGGTGCCATCAGCGGAAACGCCAGTGGCCACGACCATGGCATGAGATACCACGTGCGCACCGATACGGACCTTGCAGAACGTCGCGTCAGCGAACACGTACGGGAACTCGGTGTGGGCCAGCGTGCGGGTGCGAAACGCCTCGACCTCGGCGTCCAGGTCGGCACAGATGCGGGAGACCTCGGACTTGGAGATGCCGGTGTCGACTCCCAGGGCGCGGACCAGGTCGTCGACTCCGCGGGTGGAGACTCCGTGGACGTAGGCCTGCATGATCACCGCGTACAGGGCCCGGTCGACCCGGCGGCGCCGCTCGAGCAGGGCCGGAAAGAACGACCCCGATCGCAGCTTCGGGATCCGCGCCTCGATGTCCCCGGCCGGGGTCGAGACCGTCTTGGTGCGGTGGCCGTTGCGATGGGTTGTCCGGCCCTCTGAGCGCTCGTAGCGGTCGGCCCCGATCTTGGTGGCGGCTTCGGCCTCGATCAGCGCCTGCAGGCCGGCGCGGACGAGTTCGGCGAACATCGCCTGCGGATCGGCGGACAGGAGTGCATCCAACTGGGCGTGTACGCCAGAATGGGAATGGGTCATCGCGTGGTGTGTCCTTTCGTGAGCTACTTGGCGGTAACTCATTGACCACTACGCGATGGCCCACCCCCTTGGCGGGCCGCCACACCGTCGCCAGCCCAAACCCCGGCCCCCAAACCCCACCACTCCAGGGGACTTACCC
>NZ_JAALDZ010000056.1:0-10091 GCF_014145125.1 Dietzia sp. CQ4
GTGGGACGGGACGGGGGGCGGGACGGGGGGCGGGACGGGACAAGAGGGAGCAGAGACGGGCGGTCAGCCCTGGTCCCCGCCGGCGACGGGGAGGACCGACCCGGTGATGTACGACGCCTCGGGTGAGGCCAGGAAGCAGATCGGGGCGGCCTGTTCGTGGAGGTCGCCGTAGCGACCGAGCGCGCTGGACTCGACGGTCTGGTCCACGATCTGCTGGTACCAGCGCTTCTCCTCGGCGGTGCGGGCGTCACCACCGCGGGAGATGCGGCGCGCCGGGGCGAGCGTTCCGCCGGGAGCGGTGGCCACCACCCGGATCCCGTGTGGAGCCGCCTCGAGCGCGAGCGCTGTGGTCAGTCCGTTCACCCCGCCCTTGGACGCCGCGTACGGGGCCCGGTTGACGCCGCGCGTGGCCACCGAGGACACGTTGACGATGGTTCCGGCCTCGACGGAGACCATCGACGGCAGGACCGCGCGGCACATCCACATCGTGGGGAACAGCGAACGACGCACCTCCTTCTCGATCTGTTCCGGCGAGTACTCGTGGTAGGGCCGGGCCCAGATCGTGCCACCGACGTTGTTGATCAGTACGTCGATCCGGCCGTGGGCGGAGAGTGCGGCCTCGGCCGCGACGTGTGCGCCCTGGAACGTCTCGAGGTCGGCGACCACCGTGGTCACCCTGTGGCCGTCCGGCGACACGGCGGTCAGGTCCTCGGCGACCTCGGTGATCGCCTCCGCGCGGTCGACGGCGGTGACCAGTCCGCCCTCCCGGACGACCCGGTCGGCGACCGCACGACCGATTCCCTGAACCGCTCCGGTGACGAGAACGGACAGGCCGTCGAAACGGCCGGGGGAGAGAACGGGTGGGACGGCGTCGTGGTCACCGACCGGGGCGCTCACGACGCCACCCCGACGGACGAGTCGGCGAGCGCGGCCCGCATGGTCGCCTTGGCGTGTTCGGTGTGGCGCCGGATCAGGTAGCGTGCCGCGTCGCGATCCCCGTTCTCGAACGCGGTGACGATCTCGAGGTGCTCCGGCACGATGTCCTCGGACACCCAGCGGGCGTCCGGGAGGACACTGTTCATCACCCGGGTGACCTCCAGGATCCGGTAGGCCTGCAGGAGGGCCTCGTTGCCGGTGCACCGGAAGAGGTATTCGTGGAACTGCGCGTTCGCGGCGGTGAAGCGCGCCGGGTCGAGAAAGCGATCCCCCTGGATGTACTGGTTGGCCGACTCCGCCAGCATGCGGAACTCCGCGAGGCGAGCGGCGTCGAGTCGGCCCATGGTGAGCTCGACGGCTCCGAGTTCGAGCGCCATCCGGGCGTCGAACTGGGCGTCCGAGTGGGCGATCCCGGGATGCACCTCACCGCTGACGACACCGGTCGAGGACGTGATCGTCTCGGACCGCTCGCCCCCGGGTAGCGACAGGGCGGACGACGTCGTCGGCGGGACGGAGGTCCGGGGGACGGGGTGCAGGGTCACGGGTCGGGGGACGTATCCCACCGGCCGGGCGGCGAGGGGTGAGACCTCGTCCTCGGCCGCTTGTCCCGGCGAGGACCCGGGGCCGGACGCACCCGGGACACGGGACTCGAACCCGACCGGCCTGGCGGCGATGGCCGGCTGCGGGCGTGCGGGACCGCGCGACCCTGCGCCGGCGGAGGGGAACAACCCCGGAGTGCGCGGACGGAAGTCCACGGGCCGCGCTGCGATCGGTGAATCGGCGAGTTCTGCCGCGACGGGCCCGGTTGAGACGGGCCCGGCTGTGGCGAGCCCGTCGGGGGCCGTGGCGACCGCGACCGGCTCGTGTTCCGCGCGGGCGGCGGTGGTGTCGACGACGACCGGTGCGACCGCGGCGTGGGCGGTGGGTTCCGGGGTCTCAACGGGTGTGGTGGATTCGACCCGGGCGCCCGGATCGGCCGCCCCGTCTCCGGCCACGGTGGCCGGGGTGAACTTCTCGTAGTAGAAGTGTGTGACCTCCAGGCCCTCGGTGTCCAGGAAGGTCCGGACGGACTCCACCATCGGCGGCGGACCGCACAGGTAGATGTCGGCCGTCCCGTCATGGAGGTGCTCTGGCCGGATCAACCCGGTGACGTATCCGGTGTTCGGGAACGCCGTGGCCGGGTCGGACACGACCAGGTCCCACGTCATCCCCGGCAGCCGTGTCGTGTAGTCGTCGAGCAGATCGGTGCACACCACGTCGGTGTCGCGTGACGTGCCGTAGACCAGGTGCACGGGCCTGTCCCCGGAACCGGCGACGGCGAGGCTCTCCAGGATCGACAGGACGGGCGCGAGTCCGGTGCCCCCCGCGAGCAGGAGCAGCGGTCGCGGTGACTCGCGCAGGAAGAAGCTGCCCATCGGGCCCGTGAGGTCGAGCCGATCGCCCACCGTGCACCGTTGCGCCAGGTACTCGGACATCGCGCCGCCCGGGGCGTACTTGATGAGGAACGACAGGCGGTCGTCGTCCGGGCCGGTCGAGAACGAGTACGAGCGGACCTGGTCGGTGCCGGGAACCGAGACGTTCACGTACTGCCCCGGCAGGAACGCCAGGGCTCCACGGTCGTCGAGCTCCACGGTCAGCGCGAACGCGCCCTCGGCCAGGCGCTCGACCGCCGTGACGGTCGCCGGGTGGGCGGCCGCGGTCGTCTTGGCCACGTCCGAGGTGGTGGGGATCTGGACCACCAGGTCCGAGCGGGGGACCATCTGGCACGGCAGGCAGAATCCGGCCTCGGCCTCGGCAGCGGTGAGTGCGTCGTCGATGTAGTCGCCGCCGTCGAAGTCTCCCGACTCGCACAGTGACTTACACGTGCCGCATGCTCCGTCGCGGCAGTCGAGGGGGATGTTGATTCGGGCCTTGTACGAGGCGTCGGCGACGGTTTCCGACGGGCCGCATGTGATGAAGCGCGTCACACCGTCCTCGAAGCCCAGGGCCACCTGGTAACTCATGGGATCTCACTTCTTGTCGCTGGCATGATCGACCGCACTGGGCGGTCCGGTGATCGTCGACGCCCCGGTGGGGCGGACTCGTGGCAACGCGGGTCACACCATGTAGACGTCCACGATGTGGTGGATGTAGTCGTTCTTGAGGACGACCTTCTTGTACGTGATCAGCGGGGTCTCCCCGGTGACGTCGAGGGTGTAGAAGGACGTCCCGAAGTACTGGTCGGTGGTCTTGTAGCGGACGTACGAGGAGAGCCAGTTGAAGCGGACGTCGACCTCGCCGGGTCGCCTGTCCGTCACCTCGATGTTGCTGATGAGGTGGCCCGTGCGGGGTTCCGGGAGGGAGGTGGACGACGACCGGTCGGTACGGATGCGGAACACCCGGTCCTCGATGCCGGCCCGGTTGGGATAGAAGATGAGCGAGATCTCGGAGTAGGGGTCCGTGGTGAGCTCGCCGTCGTCGTCCCACGCGGGCATCCAGTACATCGCGTCCTCGCGATAGCACTCGATCCATGCTTCGAACTGCCGGTCGTCGAGAAGGCGGGCCTCGCGGAAGAGGAAGGCGGAGATCTCCTCGACGGAGATCGACGCCACCGCCGGTTCAGATACTGAGGGTGCGGACATGATCGGTCCTTTCGTGGGCGTGGGGAGGAGGGGGCGCGGGTCAGATCAGCGCGGGTCAGATCAGAGGGAGGCGGACGCGGCGACGCTCTGCGCCACCCCGTTCTTCCCCGCCTCGGCGGCGGCGCGTTCCTCCGCCTCCAACGCGCGGCGCATGGTCTCGAGCCAGTACCCGTGCTGTACCGGGTACAGGCCCTCGTCCTCGGTCTTGGCGCCGGAGGAGAGCACGTTCTCCATCCCCAGACCTCGGGCGGTGGCATCGGGTCCGGCGACCTGGTGCGTGGATCCGCGGGTCATGTCGTTCCACGGTGCGGCGCCGGCCAGGTAGGTCTTTTGGCAGGAGCGGAACTCCTCCAGGTCGTCCGGCGTCGCCATGCCCGTCGCGTTGAAGAAGTCCTCGTACTGGCGGATCCGGGCGGCGCGCGCCTCGGCGCTCTCGCCCTTGGGGGCGATGCAGTAGATCGTCACCTCGGTCTTGTCCACGGAGATCGGCTTGAAGTGCCGGATCTGACTGGAGAACTGGTCCATCAGGTAGACGTTGGGGTAGAGGCACAGGTTCCGGGAGGCCCCGACCATGAACTCCGCCTTCTTCTCGCCGATCTGCTCGGCCAGTTCGTCCCTGCGCTCCCACAGCGGACGATCCTCGGGGTTGCCCCACCACATCCACAGCAGCAGGTGGCCGTGGTCGAACGACCAGTAGCCGCCTCCCTGCTTGCCCCAGGTGCCGGCGTCCATGGCCTTTGTCTCGTTCTTGGATTCACCGGAGCCCCGCCGGGCGGTGGTGGCCGCGTAGTTCCAGTGGGTCGCCGAGACGTGGTATCCGTCCGCACCGTTCTCGGCCTGGAGCTTCCAGTTGCCGTCGAAGGTGTAGGTCGAGGACCCACGAAGTACCTCCAGGCCCTCCGGGGACTGGTCGACGAGCATGTCGATGATGGTCCGGCTGTCACCGAGGTGTTCCTCGATCGGCAGCACGTCGGGGTTCAGGCTGCCGAAGAGGAACCCGCGGTAGTTGGCGAACCGGGCCACACGGCGAAGGTCATGTGAACCGCCGGTATTGAACTGCTCCGGATAGCCGGCGTCCCGCGGGTCCTTGACCTTCAGTAGTTCACCGGAGTTGGAGAACGTCCACCCGTGGAAAGGGCAGGTCAGAGTGGTGCGGTTGTCGGTCTTGCGGCGGCACAGCATCGCCCCGCGGTGCGAGCAGGCGTTGATCAGGCAGTTCAGCTCTCCGTCCCTGCCGCGGGTGATCATGATGGGCTGGCGGCCGATGTCGGTGGTGAAGTAGTCGCCGATGTTCGGGATCTGGCTCTCGTGCGCCAGGTAGACCCAGTTGCCCTCGAAGATGTGCGTCATCTCGAGTTCGAACAGCTCCTCGTCGGTGAAGATGCGACGGTTCGCGCGGATGACGCCCTCGGCGGGACGGTCCTCGAGAGCGGTGTCGAGAGTGTGCTGCAGATGGTCGAGTCGATCGGACATCGAGTGCTCCTAGCGGGGTCGGGGCGGGCCACCACTCAGGCGACCTGGTGCCGTGATGACCCCAACGGTGCCTGACTGTGGGACGAGTCACACTAGGGGTTTGCCTAGTCGTGCCTAGGTGTCAGTTGTTCGCACCGCGAACAGCGAGGCCGCATCCGGACGCTCATCTGCGGGAACGTGCTCGGGAGGCGCGAAACGCGCACACGGAAGCCACTACAAACGTATAGAAGGGTGATTGACGACACACCCGCGGCGGGGGCACAGTGAGGGCATCGGCCGACGGGGATCCCGAACCGGGACATCGTCCACCGGCCCGATCCAGTCCCCCCACTCACGCAGGGAGCGTCATGAGCACCACCGCTGTCCCCACCACCGCTGTCCCCACCACCGCAGTCCCCACCGCCTCCGGTTCCGGTAGCGCCGCCACCGACAAGTTCAAGGGCAACCGGGTCGGGTCCGACACCTCGCCCGAGCGCGCGGCCGCCATCTACAAGGACGTGCTGACCAAGCTGTCCGAGGTCATCTACCAGCACGAGGTGACCTACGACGAGTACCGCGTCCTCAAGCAGTGGCTCATCAGCGTCGGCGAGGGTGGCGAGTGGCCGCTGTGGCTCGACGTCTTCCTCGAGCACTTCATCGAGGACTCCAACAGCCGGATCTTCAACGGCACCAAGGGCTCCATCGAGGGCCCGTACTACGTGCCGGACGCCCCGAACCTCGGCGCCAAGGGCACCATGCCGATGCGCAAGGACGAGAAGGGCACTCTTCTGGTGTTCAAGGGCCAGGTCCGTGACCTGGACGGCGCCGGCATCGAGGGCGCGACAGTCGAGCTCTGGCACGCCGACTCCGATGGCTACTACTCTCAGTTCGACGACGGCCTGGGTATCCCGGAGTGGAACCTGCGCGGCACCTTCTCCACCGACGCCGAGGGGGGCTTCGAGATCACCACGATCCAGCCCGCGCCGTACCAGATCCCGCACGACGGCCCGACCGGCGAGTTCATCGCCAGCTACGACGGCCACCCGTGGCGTCCGGCACACCTGCACCTCAAGGTGACGGCCCCGGGCAAGCGGCTCATCACCACCCAGCTGTACTTCCAGGGTGGCGAGTACGTCGAGGACGACGTCGCCGGAGCAGTCAAGCCCGAGCTCATCCTGAATCCCCGGCCGGGTGCCGACGGTACGGACGAGGTCACCTATGACTTCGTGCTCGATCCGGTCTCCGAGGCCCGCTACGTCGCCTGATCACCTCCTGTCCCGGAATCGTCGTCGCCCGCCCCGGTCGCCACGAGCGGCCGGGGCGCCGGTGATCCCACCCAGCCCACATCACGTCGAGGACCGAACATGACCGACATGACCGACATGACCATCCGATCCGTCGAGACACGCATCCTCGACGTTCCGCTCATCCGCCCCCACAGGTTCGCCACCACCACCGCGACCGAGCAGTCCATCCTCCTGGTGTCGGTGACCACGGCTGACGGCGTCGTCGGCTACGGCGAGGGCGTGACCCCGGGTGGCCCCTGGTGGGGCGGGGAGTCCGCCGAGACGATGCAGGTTCTCGTGGAGAAGTACCTCGCCCCCGTTGCCGTGGGTCGACGCGTGGACGAGGTGCCGGCGGTCCTCGAGGCGATGGAGGGTGTGGTGGCCCGGGGGCGCTTCGCCAAGGCCGCACTCGAGATCGCGATGTTCGACGCGTGGGCGCGCACTCTCGAGGTGCCGGTGCGGTCCCTCCTCGGGGGCGCCGTCCGCGACTCCATCGAGTGCACGTGGGCGCTGGGTGCCATGCCGCTCGAGGAGATGGTCGAGGAGATCGACGAGCTGCTCGCCGCCGACCGCCACCGCACCTTCAAGCTCAAGATGGGGGCCCTGGACCCGGCCGAGGACGTCGCGCGTATCGCCGCGCTCGCCGCGCGCCTCGACGGCCGGGCCGGCCTGCGGGTGGACATCAACGCCCGGTGGGACCGGTTCACCGCCAACGTGCACCTCCCGGCGTTGGTCGAGGCGGGCATCGAACTGATCGAGCAACCGACCCCGACCGAGCAGATCGAGGTGCTCGCCGAGCTCAACCGCGCGCTGCCCGTCCAGATCATGGCCGACGAATCAGTCCAGTCCCCGCACGATGCTCTCGAGGTGGTGCGCCGCGACGCCGCCGGGGTCATCGCCGTCAAGACCACCAAGCTCGGCGGACTGACCCGGAGCAAGGAGGTCGTGGCGATCGCGCGCGCGGCAGGGGTGGCCTGCCACGCAGCGACCTCGCTGGAGGGGCCCATCGGAACCATGGCGTCGCTGCACCTCGCGTGCGCCGAACCCGGGTTCAACCACGGCTCCGAACTGTTCGGCCCGCTGCTGTTGGCCGAGACGTACGTGAGCACGCCGATCAGGTACGAGGCCGGCCGGGTCCATCTCCCGGACGGTCCGGGCCTGGGCGTGGAGATCGACCACGACGCCGTCGAGAAGTTCACCCGTCGCTGACCGCACTGACCCGCCAGCCCGCCGACACCACTGACCCGCCGGCCCGCCGGCCACTGAGAAGTAGAGGAGACTACCGAGATGGCACTGTTCCACGTCCGCATGGACGTCAAGATCCCCCGTGACCTGGATCCGCAGGTACGCGAGGACACCGTCGCCCGCGAGAAGGCCTACAGCCAGGAGCTGCAGCGCTCCGGGACGTGGCGGGAGCTCTGGCGCATCGTCGGCCAGTACTCCAACATCAGCATCTTCGACGTCGAATCCGGCGACGAGCTGCACGAGCTGCTCTCGGGCCTGCCGCTGTTCCCGTACATGGATATCGAGGTCATGGCGCTGACGAGGCACCCGTCGCGCATCGACGACTGACGTCCCGGCCGACCGGGTTCGGACGGGTCTGCGGCCGACCCCTCCACGTCGAGATCATCGTCAAGAGCGTTCCGCACACATCCACTCGAGCGATGTGTGCGGAACGCTCTTGACGATGGACAAGGGGCCGGTCAGACGCGCTCGAAGACGGCGGCAAGACCCTGGCCGCCGCCGATACACATGGTCTCCAGGCCCCACTGGGCGTCGCGCCGGACCATCTCGTGCGAGAGGGTGGCGAGCATCCGGGCGCCGGTCGCGCCGACGGGGTGGCCGAGGGAGATCCCGGAGCCGTGGGGGTTGAGGCGCTCCGAGGCGGGGTCGATGTCCCACTCCCGCATGACGGACAGCGCCTGGGCGGCAAAGGCCTCGTTGAGCTCGATCACGTCGATGTCCGCCAGCGTCAAGCCGAGCCGGTCGAGCGCCCTGGCGGTGGCGGGGACCGGGCCGATCCCCATCGTCTCCGGGGCGACACCTGCCACGGCCCAGGACGCCAGGCGGACGAGCGGGGTCAGGCCGAGCGAGGCGGCCCGGTCCACCGTGGTGACCACACACATCGCGGCGCCGTCGTTCTGGCCCGAGGCATTGCCGGCGGTGACGGTGGCCTCGGGATCGGTCCGGCCCATGATCGCCCGGAGGCCCGATAGTGCCTCGACCGTGGTGTCGGCGCGGGGGTGTTCGTCGGTGTCGACGACGAGGTCCCCGCCCCTGCGCTGCGGCACGGCGACCGGGACGATCTCCTCGGCGAACACCCCGGACTCCTGGGCGGCCACCGCACGCTGGTGGGACTGCACTGCCAGCCGGTCCTGCTCCTCGCGGGTGATGCCGTACTCGCGGCGGAGGTTCTCGGCGGTCTCGATCATCCCGCCGTCGATCACGTGGGAGCGGCCACTGACCGTCGTGCGGGCGCGGCCGAGGCGGTCGATCAGCGAGACGCCGTCGCCTGTGATGCCCCAGCGGGGCGAGGGCGTGGCGTAGAACTCCACCTGGCTCATCGATTCGACTCCTCCGGCGACCACGAGGTCCACTCCGCCGGAGGCCACCTGCAGCGCGCCGGTGATCACCGCCTGGAGTCCGGAGCCACAGCGCCTGTCCAGTTGCATCCCGGGCACGTCGATGCCGAGCGGGGAGTCGAGGGCGGCGATCCGGCCGATGGCGGGACCCTCGCCGCCGGGCGAGCCCTGGCCCAGGATCACGTCGTCGACGTCCGCCCCGGTCAGGCCGGTGCGCTCGACGAGCGCGGTGAGCAGCGAGGTGGCCAGCGTGTTCGCGTCCAGATCGCGGAACACGCCGCCGAAGCGGCCGACCGGCGTGCGGAGGGGTTGGCAGATGACGACGTCGCGCATGGGTTCTCCTGGTGGTAGCCGAGGTGGTGAGTGTGGGGAGGGGTCTCAGTGGGAACAGGTCAACGAGTGACGGTCGACAGGTCCGCGGACAGTGCCCGGGCCGCGTCCACGACCACGGGGACGAGCTCGTGGCGGAGCTGGTCGATCGAATACCGGGCGGCGTGTGTGGAGACGTTGAGCGCGGCCACGACCCGCCCGTGACGGTCGCGCACCGGGGCGGCCAGAGATCTCAGGCCCGGTTCGAGCTCCTGGTCCACGAGCGCCCACCCGCGGTCGGCGACCGCCGCGAGTTCGGCGCGCAATCCGTCCGGGTCCGCGATCCCGTGCGGGGTGCGGACGCGCAGATCGGTTGCCGCCAGATGGGCTTCCAGCTCCTCCGCGGGCAGGGCCGCGAGCAGGACCCTGCCCATCGAGGTGGCGAAGGCGGGGAACCGGGTGCCGATGGTGATCCCGATGTTCATGATCCGGCGGACCTGGACACGTCCGACATAGACGATGTCGTGCCCGTCGAGGACGGCGATCGACGACGACTCGTCGAGCCGTGCGCTGAGCCGTTCGAGGTGCGGCTGGGCCAGATCCGTCAGCGGCATGGCCGAGAGGTAGCTGTAACCCAGGTCGAGCACGCGGGGGGTGAGCCAGAAGGCCGACCCGGCGGTGTCCACGTAGCCGAGCTCGACGAGTGTGTGGAGGAACCGGCGCGCGGTCGCGCGGGTGAGTCCGGTGGTCCGGGCGACCTCGCTGAGGGTCTGTCGGGGGTGGTCGGCGTCGAATGCGGTGATGACGGCGAGGCCGCGGGCGAGCGACTGGACGAAGTCCGGCGACGGGGGTCGCTCGGGTGTGGGCACGGACCCGGACCCGGACCCGGACCCGGACCCGGACCC
>NZ_JAALDZ010000057.1:0-16925 GCF_014145125.1 Dietzia sp. CQ4
TTTTCGCCCAGCGATCCGCAGATCCCCGTGAATCACCGGGGCTAATGGCCGCGTGCGGCAAGGGGGCGTGGAGGGATGACGGACTGTGGGCCTTTCCGGGCGTGGTGAGGCTGGGCCACTACGGTATCCACCGCGACCCCTACTCGGCCGCGCGAAAGACGCTGGAGTGGTTCGGCCTGCTCGAGGTCAAAGAGGTTGGTCGGTACGAAGATGGCCGCGCCGAGGACGACGAGCGCTACCTCCACCGCATCGGACTCCGCCCCGCCGGCTTCGAGCAGCCCGCTCTGTCGGCCATCCAAGACGCCCTCCAGAGCCAACTCGATCGATGACCCGATCGACAGTGCCACCCCACCGGCCCGGGCGACGGACGGGGCGCGTTTTTACTGTCCTGACGTCGTCCGGTGACGGAATGATCGATGTGCACTTAGGCAGATCGGGCGAGGTACAGATCAGTGCGGTAGGGGATCTCGATTCGGCGCTCTCTCTCGAGCAGCGCATCGACGTCATCGAGAGTGGTTTGCCGATCGTGGTCGTCGAGGTTGGCGATCCAGCTCCATGAGGAGACCAATGCGAGGAAATCGGCCGGCTCTAGGAGCTGGGTGTGTGCGAACTCGGCATGCTGCAGGTCTGTAAACAGTCCGGTGTGCTCTAGCTCGTCGCGCCATCGCCCCTCACTGGTCGGGTAGTCGGCAGCCGCTTGCTTGTGGTGAGCGACGATGCGGCGGAAGTACTTAAGCCAGTGCGTACTCTTGTCGGTCCACGTGGGCGTGTTCCACAGCAGCGCGATGCCCCCGTCGGGGCGAAGGACACGCGCGATTTCCGCGGTCGCAGCTTGAGTGGCAAACCAGTGGAAGGCTTCACCGATCACGACCGCGTCAACTGCGCCGTCGGCCAAGGGGATCGCCTCGGCAGTCCCGTCCACGACGGTGACGTCTGAGAGTTCCGCAGTGATCGTCGCTCGCATCGCACTCGCCGGCTCCACGGCGATCACGTGACCCACGCGACTTCGAAAGCGCCTCGAAAGCTGTCCTGTCCCGGCTGCCAGATCGAGGACGGTGCTTGCCTCGTTCAGCTGGAAGCTGCCCGCAATGTGGTTGATCGCCTCAGTGGGATAACTCGGGCGTCCTTGCGCATACGCGCGTGCAACATGCGCAAATCCGGACGCGGCGCGAGGGTCGACGCTCATTCTGCGATCGTAACTTCAGCTGGCGGAGGCCGATTACCCCGCCGAAACTCGAGCGGACGAGGCGTCGCTCGCTCTCTCCCACTCCACTACCCAGATACGCCGGCCGGGCCCGGCCGCGACCACGATTTTCGCAGGCATCCGTCCCAAAGCCACCCAGCAGCGCTGCAACATCACTGCGCCCGCAGACAAACATCACCGCACCCGTAAACCAAAAACTCCTGCGCATACACCGAGAGCTTCCGTGCATACACCCAGCAACATCGAACCCCACACGGGCCCATCGTCGGTCTAGCGTTCCCCCGGGCACTGGGACGCCAGCACTGCGCGCGTTGTCCGCCCCACCCGGTACACATTCCCTGACTCGACAGGAGAGGACCTGTGACAGCTCAGCGAGCCGCCGCCAGCGGCCCACGCCTCGGGGCGCCGACATGACCGGCCCTCGAGAAGGCCTCGGCCGTGCCTTCGCAGCCCCCCGCTCCACCGAGACCCACCCACCGGTACCGGCAGCCAAGTCCGACTCCATCGCCACATCAGTACGACTCGAGTCGCGATCGGCGGAGCGGCTCAAGCACTACCGGGACACGGTCGGATGGACCACAGGAGAGGTGATCATCGACGCACTGGAGCACACCATCGACTCCCTCCCGACACTGCTCTACCCCGACGGGGCCATCGGCGGCACTCTATTCGCCCGCCGCGGCACCTCCGGAAGCTCCGCCACGCCCACCTCGAAAACCCCCGTCTACCTGCGCCTGCAAGCCGAGGACTACGCCGTTCTCGACGGGCTAGTCGAGACAACCGGGGCCCGCTCCCGAACCCACCTCATCGAGACCGCCCTGACCGCCTACCTGGACCAAAAGGACCGCCACGATGGCACTCATCAAGAAGACGCCTGACGCTCAACAGGGCACGGAATCACCGACCACCAGCGGCGGAGAGTCCCCGGTCAAAGTCCGGCGCCGGCCCATAGTCCTCGCCGCCGGCATCGTCACCGTCGTCCTATCCCTCCTCCTTGGCGCCTACCTCGTCAACGGACTACGCGAGACCGAACAGGCACTGGTGGTGCGCGTCGACCTCGAGCAGGGCCAGACCATCGTCGAGTCCGACCTGGAAACCAAGATCATCAACGCCGACTCCGGTCTGGCCGTTCTGACCGACCCCGCGGAGGTCGTCGGCATGCAGACCACCGGACCACTGGCCGCCGGCACCCTCCTGAACCCGAACTCGGTCGCGTTCCAGGTCCTGCCTCCCGCCGGGCAGTCCATCGTCGGCGTCGCTGTGGCCTTCACCAAGCGGCCCGCCGAAATGCTCCAACGAGGAGACAACGTGCGCGTCGTCGACACCCCGCGGGACCAGTCCGACCCGCCCACCCAGGGGCCCATCGCCACCAAGGGGCAGGTCGTCGCCGTCAGGGACTATCCCGAGCAGGGCGTGACCGTCATCGACCTTCTCATCCCCTCCGGCGAGGCCAACTGGGTCGCGGCCCGCTCGGCGACCAACCGCGTCGCCGTCATCAAGGACGCCGCAGACGGCGCCGGCACCAGTTCCGACAGCACACCCACCCAGGACGAGGAAAACTCCGAGGACGCTCCCGCCGAGGGCGACGACGAGGGCCAGGACCAGGGGAGCGGGCGATGATCGTCTCCTGCCTGTCTATCTCCGGATCCCCCGGAACCTCCACCACCGCACTGATGCTCTCCCTGCACAACAACGCCCCGAGCTCCTATCTCATCGAGGCCGACCCCATCGGTAGTTCACCCACCTTGGCGGGGTACCTCCAAGGCCAGGTCCGGCATGACCGCTCAGTGGTCAACCTGGTCACCCCACACACCCGAGGGCAGCTCGATTCAGCCTTCGAGCGCCAGCTCATCCCGCTGACTGACACCAAGCGCGTACAGCTCCTGCCCGGGCTCGTTCACACCCGGCAGACCCAGACCGTCAGCGGGTTCTGGTCCCCACTGGCAGATCTCCTCGGCGGCCTGTCCACCCAGGAGGCGGCAGTCGTCGTCGACGCCGGCAGAGTCGGCCACTCCTCGTTCGCCCGAGATCTCGTTGTGCGATCCGATCTCGTCCTCGTGGTCCAACGCCCCACCCGGGTAGCAGTCGCAGCCTCACGGTCCGCCCTGCCCACGCTGCGTGCACAGCTCGAGCTGGCCCGCTCGCGAGCCCCGATCGGCCTGGCGGTGGTGGGGGACAAGCCCTACACCGCCAAGGAGGTCGCCTCGGTGCTCCAGCTACCGCTGGCCATGACCATTCCCGCCGACCCCAGGGGAGCTCGCCAGTACAGCGAGGGGATCCACCTGACCGGCTGGTCTAAAACTCGGTCCCCCCTCTTGCAGTCCGTATCCAAGTTGTGGCCCGCAGCCACCACGTTCGCCGAGACCCACAAGCCGGACTGGCTCACCACGGCCCCTGAGGGAGGCACGCGATGACCCCACGCAACCCCGAACCCGACTACACCCCGCCCCCGCTGATTGACCTGCCGGTGTTCGGCGAGGTGCCAGACCCTGCCTCCGAGCGGACACCTGCCACCACTCACCAGAACCTCTCCCCGATGGGCCTGCTCGCCGCGGCATCACGCAACCCCTCGGCCGACCACACTCCCTCGGCCAACCACCAAACCCCACCGCAGACACCGATCCTCGATCCACTACCGACCCGAGACCACCTGGTCGACGACACCACCGGCACCGATACCGACTCCGCCCTCGAGGCACTCCACATCGACCTGGGTCCACGCCTGGATCCCACCGAGATCGAGCTACTGGTCGAGGAAGCCACCGAGCGCGATCAGTCACAGCGTCAAAGCCGTCAACGCGACGCAGAAGAAGCGGCCGCCGAGGGCCGCTCCGCGCCTGAGTTCACCGCAGACGATGAGCTCGCACTCGGTGCCTCGATTTGCCGGGACGTCGTCGCCCGTCACATGGATACGATCGCCCGCTCCGGCGGAACCGTCCACGACCGCACCACCCAGGATGCGCTCGTCCGCGCCGTCTTCGATCGCCTCTACCGGCTCGGCCCACTCCAGCCCATCGTGGAGGCCCCCGACGTGGAGAACATCCTCATCAACGGGGATTCCTGCCACGTCATGCGGCCAGACGGGACCACCCTGTCGGTGCCGTCGCCTTTCACCTCGGACCGCGAGCTCGTGGACTGGCTGCAGAGCATGGCCAACCGCGACCCCGCCGGCGGCCGCGAGTTCGCCCCAGTCTCCCCGGGTCTGCGCCTGAACCTGCCCGGCGGGATCCGGCTGTCCGCCATGAACTGGACGACCCAGCGGCCCTCCGTCGCCATTCGACTACACCGGCACAAGGACATCGATCTCCCGCGCTTGGTCGACATGAAGGTCATGGATGCCAGGCTGGCCCCGATACTTCAGGGCGCCTCCCGCTCCGGCGCCTCGATGGTCATCTCGGGACCGATGGGCGCGGGCAAGACCACGCTCCTGCGGGCGCTGGTCGCTGCACTGCCACCCGAGACTCGGATCGGCACCGCCGAGACTGAGCGCGAGCTGTTCCTCGACGAGCTCCCCGGACGGGCCCCGTTCGTCGTCTCCGCAGAGATCCTCGAGGGGGGCGGCGAGCGCAACCCCGTCACGGGCGCCAAGGAGGGCTCGTTCACCCTCGACGATCAACTCTACGAGTTCGTCCGTCAGCAGCTTGAGCTCGTGATCGTCGGCGAAGTCGCGGGCAAGGAAATCGTGGCCCTGTTCAAGGCGATGCAGATGGCGAAGGGGTCGATGACCACGACCCACGCTTATCACGCCCGGGGCGCGATCAACCGCTTGGTCACTTGCGCGATGGAGGCTGGGGTGACTACGCAGTATGCCGAGCGTCAGGTCGCTGAACACGTCAACGTCATCGTGCAGCTGGACACCAAATGGATCAACGACCCAGAACTGGGCCGCACCTCCCGTCGCTTCATCAGCGAAGTCGCGTGGGTTGAGCCCGACTACGACACCGCACGCCCCCAGCTGACAACTCTGTACCGAGGGAACCCGGACGGCACCGGGCAGTTCGGCACCTTCCCGGACCCGCTGCGGGATCGTCTCATCGCAGTCGGGCTCGGCCCACACGAGATCCCCGCCAATGAGCTGTTCACACGCACAGAGCAGGAGTGATGATGAGCACCGATCACGAGACTGCCCTGATGGACTACGTCCAGACAATCCTCGCCTCCGCCGGAGTCGTCCTGGTCACCGGTCCAAACCGTTCCGCTCGCACCACCCTGCTACGCCGCATCGCAAACGACGCCGCTCGCGCCGACGCGATCGTCAACACCATCACTGTCGATGACACCACCAGTACCGAGGCAATCTCGGCCCTCTGCGGCCTTCGCTCGGGCGTCCTAGCCATCGACGGCCTCGACGCCACCGACCCGATACCCGCTCTGATGACCAACGACGACGGAACCGCGATCCTGGCCACCTGCCATGCTCTCGACGCCGCCGGCGCACTGGACCGTCTCATCTCCGCCGCGCTGGCGCAGGGGCTAAGCGATCGGGCAGCGGCCCGGCTCGTGCACACCCACGTCGACCTCGTCCTGGTCACCGGACGCAACCTCCCACCAGCCACCACTCCAGGAGGCGAGTTCACGATCACCGCAGCCTCGGCGATTGACGGCAGCGAACCCGTCCCGGTGTACGTCACCGGCCCCCGAGGGGGCCGACTCATGCTTCCGACCGCCCACCGCAGGGGAGGACGACGATGAAAACCCTCGGAATGATCGTGGCGATCCTCGCCCTCTGGGCAGGCGTCGCTCTGATCTGGAACGGCTGGAGCGATCGCCGCTCAGCGTCAACACCCAGACCCCGCCGAACCGTCGAGGCGCCGAAGCTGACCCGCACTCAGCGACTGGCCATTACAGCCGGTTTCATTGCTGGTGCCGCGGTGTGGCTCCTGACCGGCTGGCTCGTCGCCGTCGTCGTCGGCCCCCTCGCCGCCTGGCTCGGCCCCCTACTCCTGGGCGCCGACGGCAGCGCGGAGCGCATCGAACGCCTCGACGCCCTGAGCGAGTGGTCACGCCTGCTCGCCTCCTCGGTCTCAGTGACAGGCCTCGAACAAGCCATCATCTCCACGCAGGGGTCCGTCCCCGAACCGATCAAGGACGAGGTCACCGCACTCATCGCCCGCGTGCGCACCAACACCATCTCCACCGACTCCGCGATCCGCTCGTTCGCCGACGACCTCGACGACGGCGGCACCGGTGACCTGATCTGTGCAACTCTCCTTGTCGCGGTAGACAAGCGCGGATCCGGCCTGCGCCGCATGCTCGAATCACTAGCCGATTCGGTCGACGAGGACGTGCGCAACCGGCGCGCCACCGAAGTCACACGCCGGGGGTTCCGCACTCAGACTCGCTTGGTGACCACCATCATCACCGTCTTCCTCACCTACCTGTTCGTGCTGACCGACTTCATGGAGCCCTACAAGTCCGGCGGTCTGCAGATCGTCCTCGTGGGCCTGGTGGGCGGCTTCGCCGGAGCCCTCTACTGGATGCGCCTACTCACCCTTGAACGGCCGGTTCCGCGGTTCCTGGGAGCCAAAGCCAACGCCGCCAGCACACACCGCACACCGAAGGGAGCGCTCTCGTGAGCGGAGCATCGAACCTGCTCGCCGTCGCCGCCCTGTTCGGCGTTGGCCTGTTCCTCATCGGACTCTGGCTCACTCCCGCTAAACCGGCGCTCGCCGACGCCATGT
The DNA here is from genome assembly GCF_014145125.1 of Dietzia sp. CQ4. Taxonomy (NCBI): domain Bacteria; kingdom Bacillati; phylum Actinomycetota; class Actinomycetes; order Mycobacteriales; family Dietziaceae; genus Dietzia; species Dietzia sp. CQ4. The sequence continues at coordinate 6,886 of NZ_JAALDZ010000057.1, forward strand.
CCCGCATGGAGCCCCCCACCCAGTCACCGATCCAACGGGAAACCCATCAGGCCACTTCCAGCTTGACGAACTCCCAGCGACGAAAGGCCGCCGTTGGCCACCGCACCCACGACTTCGTCTCGGGTCTGTCGTTCGTCACCATCCCCACATCGGACCTGGCTGTCCTCAACAAACCCGCCGCCGTCTATATCGGCGACAAGGTACTGTCCGCGCTCGTCGGGTTCCTCCTGCCGCTCATCCTCAACGCCGTCGCCGAACTCGGCGGGTTCGGACTGGGCTGGAGCCTGCCCGGCTTGGCCAGCTTCGTCCTCGCCGCCGTTCTCTTCATCGCCCCCGACCGCGAGATAAAGGCGCAAGCCGCTCGAGCCAGGGTCGAGTTCCGCCGGTCTCTGGGCATCTACATCGACGTCGTCGCGATGATCCAACGCTCCGGTGTCGGCGGCACCCAATCCCTCGAGCAAGCCGCCCTCGTCGGCGACTCCTGGGTAGTGCGCCGCATCGACGACGCTCTGCAGGAAGCCGCCCGGGCCGGCAAGCGGCCCTGGAATGCGCTCAAACGGCTGGCCGCCCAACTTGAACTCAAGGACCTGGCGGACGTGGCCGACATCATGACCCTGGGCGCCGAGCACGGAACCCAAATCAACGACTCCCTCCGAGCCAAGGCCAGGTCACTGCGCAACTCGATGGTGTCCGAGGCCGCCGGCGACGCCACCGCCAAGACCCAGAACCTCTCCGCGCCACTGGGCCTTCTCGTGGTCCTGTTCATCGTCTTGATCCTCGTGGCCGCCCTTGCCAGCTTCGGAGGGGCCTAAGGTATGCCTTGACCTGCGCCGATGCACCTGAGAATAATGTTAGAGCCTGTCCACATCACTGCGGATGTCACAAACCACGACCTCCGTCCACCTACCACTAGGTAGAGACACTCCTAGGAGACCGCCATGACTCGTCTGCCCGCACCTCGTCCGGCCCGCGCCCGCGCCTACAACGCGAGCCTGACCGTCGCCGTCACCACCATGCTCGCCCTCCAGGCGCTCACCGACCGCGCCCTGACCCGCCCGCACGACGCCGGCGACGTCGTCGAGAAGGTGATCATCATCTCGGGAATGGCCATCGCAGCCATCGCCGCCGTGGCGTACTTCCGGCCCGTCATCGAGCGGTACATGCACCAGGTGCGCTGATGCGCAGCGTTCGCTGCTACCTCACCCGCAGACTGCGAGGTCGATGGGACGCAGGTGACGTCGTCGCCACCGTGATCATCTTCCCCGCGATCATCGGGTTCACCCTGCTGTGCCTGCAGTACGCCCTCGTCATGCAGGCCCGCACCGCAGCGAATCACTCTGCCGAGATCGGTCTCGACTCGGCCCGCGCTCAGCACGGATCCGTTCCGCTGGGCATCGCGGCCGCGCAGGCCTTCGCTAACGACGCTGGCGGCGCTTTGCGCTCTCCGGTTGCCACTGGCACACGCACCGGCGCCGACGCGTCGATCACTGTCACAGGCACCGCGATCAGCCTCTTCCCGGGTTTCACCCCGGACATCAACGTCACCCGCACCGGCCCTGTCGAGCGCATCACCAGGCCGGGGGCGCTATGACCATGACCCGCCTCCGCACCACCCTGCGCAGCCGCCTCGGCCCCACAGACCGCGCCGCCGAGCCACTGGAGACCGCGATCATGGTCCCAGTGGTCCTGCTCTTCTGCGGCCTCATCGCTGTCGGCGGTGCCGTCGCCCTGGCGCACCTGGCCGTCCAACACGCGGCCTTCGAGGCCGCCCGAACCGCCTCCCTGGCCCGGACCCCCGCAGAGGCCAGCTCACAGGCTCAACGCTCCGCGCAGGACAGCCTGGACCACGCCGTCGGAGTGAACTGTGCGACCTCGAACGTCTCCGTCGACACCGCCGGGTTCGGCCTGCCCGTCGGTACCGACGCCATCGTCACCGCCCGCGTCGCGTGCACCATCTCCCTCGACGTCCTCGGATTCGACAACGTGATGGGGGAGCGGCACATCACCGCCGAGGCGTCATCCCCGCTGGACCGGTACCGGGAGCGCACCTCATGACCACGACCCTGCGCCTCCTGCGCGATCGCCTCGGCCCCCCAGACCGCGCCGCCGCCACCCTCTGGTTCACGATTTTCGCCTTCGCCTTTCTGATGTTCACTGGCCTCGTCGTCGACTACGGCGGCACCGTGGCCGCCAAGCACCGCGCACAGATCGCCGCCGACGAAGCTGCTCGAGCTGCCGGCCAGGCGGTGATCAAGCCCCTCGGCATGCGTGGTGTTGACGTCGTCGTCGATCCCCTCGGCGCCCAGGGTGCCGCCCAGCGGTACCTCTCTCAAGCGAAGGTCCAGGGCACGGTGCAGCCCATCGCCCCCCGGGTGCTCATGGTGACCACCACAGAGACCTACGACCCCAAGATCCTGTCGATCATCGGGATGGGCACGAGGCGGGTCACCGGGACCGCCACGGTGAATCTGAACCACGTCGGTGCAGACGCCGGCGACGGCATCCCGGCGGGCCTCCCCGGCCTGGGAGGCGGGTAACCGTGCACCTCGCCGAACTACTCATCATCACCACCGGTGCCGTCGGCGCGCTGGGTGGCGGTGCAGGACTACTGAAAGCCGTCCGCTCCGCGGACTGACGACCAGGAGGACACGTCATGCGACTACTCAAGGGACTCGGCTCCCTCGCCCTCATGGTTTTCGTGCTGGCCGGGATCCCGACCCTGCTCTGGTTCCTGGGCGGCAACCCGCTGCCGACCGAGCTGCCGTCGATGGACCTGCTGACCAAGCCCACAGACCTCGGGCTGTTCCTCGGAGCCATCACCCTCGCCGGTTGGGCCGCCTGGGCGACACTGGCCTGGGCCATCGTCGTCGAGCTCGTCGCCGCGATACGAGGCGTCACCATCACCCCACCCAAGGCCCTGGCCTGGCAGCACGGCAGTGCCCGCAACCTGGTCGGGGGAGTCATGCTCCTGGGCGCCCTGGGAGCTCAGATCGGCGGCACCGCGGTCGCAGGAGCCGCCCCCGCTGGCCCAGACGCTGCCCCCGGTACCCAGTACGTCGCCGACCGAGACGCCACCAAATCGTCTACGGCCACGACGGACGCGCCCATCGCCGCCACCAACCCCGCCAGGTTCCCTCAGCCCCAGACGGTGACGACCGAACGCGGCGACACCCTCTGGGATCTGGCCGAAACTCACCTTGGCGACGGGCACCGCTGGACCGAGATCCGTGACGCCAACCCCGAGAGCGCCACCGGCCCGTTCCTCCCCACCGGTGCGACGCTGACCCTGCCGGCCACCGCGACCCCCGCGGGCCCCGGGCAGGTGACCGTTGTCGAAGGCGATTGCCTGTGGGACCTGGCAGCCACGCACCTCGGTGACCCGTACCGGTGGACCGAGATCCGTGACGCCAACCCCGGAGTCGTCCACGCCCAGGGCTCGCTCATCTACATCGGCACTCACCTGACCATCCCCACCGGGGCACCCCAGGCCGCAGCAGAATCTGCCCCCACGAGCACCCCGCAGGTCTCTCCGGAGATCTCCGCGCCGGCCCCGGAAGACCAGGACGCGCCCCCGGCCCCGGACGATCCCGCGCCTGTCACCTCCGAGCCCGCCCCCTCAGCAGCGCCGTCGACGAGCCCGGCCGCCCCCCAGGCGACGACACACGAGGGCGCGCCCACCCGCAGTGAGGCCGGCGGCCGCCACGCCGACACCACCCCCTCCTCGAGCACATCACCGCCCACCTCGAGCTCGGCCGCTCCCTCCACCTCACAGGCCCCGGACCCCGCCCCATCATCCGAGGCCGCCGCCCCTGTCCCGTCGACGAGCTCGGCCGTACCCGAGACCACACAGGAGGAGGCACCCACCCGTAGCGAGGCCGGCGGCCGCCACGCCGACACCGCACCGGCCCCTGCAGAGTCGGAGCCCTCTGAGACTGACGCTGCCCCCGCCTCTGCAGAAACCGACCCCGAACCGACCCCTGCAGAGTCGGCGCCCGCCGTCGACCTGGCCCCCGCGGAGTCAGCATCGCCCGAAACCGACCCGGCCCCGACAGACGAGACGGACATAGCCCAGTCCGCCGAGGACCAGGCCGCCCGCATCCTCAGCAGCCTCGGTGACAGCGGCGCTGCCCCCACAACCACTCAATCCCAGGAGCTCCCCCCGCCGCCGCCACCAGCGTCAGCACCTGCAGAGACCCCTGCACCCCCACCGTCTGCTCCGGATCCCACCGCGGCACCGACTGCCGAACCGCTGGCGGAGATCGGGTCAATGTCGGTCGCCCCCCAGCCCGAAGCCGCGCCCGGTAGCGCGGAAGCGCAACAGATCGCCGAGCAGGCCGCCGCCGCGGCCGCCGAGTACGGTCTCGGCGCCTCGCCCAACACCCCCGCTCGAGTCCAGACACCAATCGCCCCGTCCGCGCCTGCCGCATCGGAGCAGCAACCGTCCGCAGTCGCAACGGACCCTGCCCTGGCCTCCACCGAGCTGAACGAGCGCACCACGATGGTCACCGGGCTCTCGGCCGTCGCCCTGTTCGGTGTGATCAGCATCGTGCAGCTCTACCGCCGCCGCCAACAGCATGATCGCCGCCGCGGCGAGGCCATCGCCCTACCCGCTGACGAGGCCAGCGAGATCCTGACCGAGGCCAACGCTGCCGTCGACCCCCTCGTCCTGGCCGACGTCGACCTCGTCCTGCGACACCTCGACGACTGCACCCGCGACCGCGAGCAGGTCCCCCAGGTCGTCGGGGTCACTCTCACCGAGCACACCGTCGATGTCGCGATCGCCACCGACCTGGAACTGCCCGAACCCTGGGCACGCGTCGATGGCGCTTGGAGCGTGGCACCTCGCCACCTACCCGACGCGCCCCACTCCCTAGTCAGCCCCTGGCCCTCGCTGGCGGCCGTGGGCGCCACCGCAGCAGGGGACCCGTTCCTGCTCAACCTGGAAGATGTCGGCCACCTCGCCGTCTCCGCCCCCAACGACCGGGACCTGGCCCGCCACATCATGCAGGCCATCGCGGTCGAGCTCGCAGTGAGCCCGATCGCCGACGGAGATCTCCACATCCACCTCGTGGGGCTGGCCCCCGACCTACCCGCCGCCCTCGACAACGGCCGCCTGGACCACTGGGAGGACATCGACGCTCTCCTGGACCACCTCGACCGGACCAGCGGCCAGCACAGCCAGGCCCTCGCCGCCGACGACCTCGCGACCACCGCCCACGCTCGGCGAGCATGGGACAGCAGCGACTACACCGCACCCCACGTCGTGCTCTGCGCCGCAGAGATCACGGAGGCGCAACTGCACAGACTGGGCGAGCTCACCCGCGCCCCGCGGTTCGCTGCGGCCGCGGTCACCTCGCAGCCGGCGCCGGTCGCGGGCGGCTGGGTCCTCGAAGCCACCGACTCCGCCGCTGCGCAGCTGCACACCGGCGCCGGCGGAGGGCTCGCCATCACCCCGGCACAGCTCACCGATGCAGATCTGGCGGCCGTCGTCGAGGTCCTCGCAGCGGCCCAACGCCCCTCGCGTCCCACCCCGGCCGAGGAGACCCCCGCCGAGCCGGCCACGGAGGGCCACGAGCCCACCGAGGACGTCCAGACCGTCGACGGAGCAGACGGCCCCGCCGACGTCCCCACGAGCACCGCCCCAACCTGGGCCGCCGAGGAGGTCGAAACGACCCTCGCCGACACGGCGCCGATGCCGCGCCTGGTCGACCCGCTGACCGACACCGTCGACCATCCGACCTTCACTCTCGCACCACCCGCCGACGACACCCCCGCCGCCTCGCACCACGCCGCCGCGACCGAGCCGGCAGACCACCTCTGGCTACATCTGCTCGGCGAGCCTAAGGTCACCCCACTGAGCGGCGAGAAGGCCCCCGAGAGCCGCGAAGGCCGCCTCACCGAACTCGCGGTCCTCCTGCACCTCGAGGGCGAGCTCACCCACACCCAGATCGACGAGCGACTGTGGCCACGAGATCCGCAGGAGAAGATCGCCGACCCCACCGAGCGGGCCCGCAAGAAGAAGGACCGGCGGCAGCAGGCGTTCTCCCGTCTGCGGCGCTGGATGGGTGAGACCGCCGGCGGCGAGGAGGCCTTCCCCAAGGTCGGTGGCCGCTACTCCGACACCCGCTACCACCTGCACCCCGACGTCACCAGCGACTGGCAGCGCTGGCAGCAGCTCGTCCCCCGCATGGCCTGCGAAGCCACCACAGCCGATCTGGTGGAGGCCATGGCCCTGGTCCGCGGCACCCCACTGACCCGGCACACCGCCCGCATCACCACCTACGGGTGGGCCGACGACTACCGGCAGGACATGATCTCCCGCGTCACCGACGCCGCCGAGGAGCTCGCCGCCAGACAGATCAACGACGGCTCCGTCGCCGACGCCCTGGCCACCGCCCAGCTAGGCCTCGAGGTCTGCACCGCCCGCGAGGGCCTGTGGCGCATGGCCATCATCTCCACCCACGGACTAGGAGGCCCCAGCTCCCGCGACCAGACCCAGGACCTCATCGACCGCATGCTCACCGAGATGACCGAACTCGAGGTCGAGCTCGAACCCCAGACCACCGACCTGCTTGACCTACTCGATCAGCTCCACACCGACGAGGGCGACCCTCTCTACGACATCTCCGCGGAGGCCTCCTGAAATGATCACCAACGCTGTCCGCCCCCGCGGCTACCATTCCGCGCTAAAACGACCTGGAGGCCTCATGACGAGCCTGACCAAAACCAGTACCGCGCTCCTCGCCGCGATCGCCATCGGCTGCACCACCACCGCGTGCACCAGCGGCAACAGCGAACCTGCCCCCACGACGAGCACCGATCAACCCCCGCTCAGCGGGGTGGGCCCCGCCGGCCGTAGTCCCGGCCAACAAGCCACCGAGGGCGCGATCGCCGCCGTCAAGGGCATGTACAGCGCGGAGATGGAGGTATCGGGAGATACCACCAAGGATCTCAATCTGCTGGCGCAGTACACCACCGACCCCTACCTATCGAGGCTGCGTGATGACATCACGCTACGGCGCTCGAAGGGCATCGTCTCGGAGGGAGAAATCCGGGTGATCCGCACTCAGCCAGACGAGGTCACGGCGCCGACGGATGAGGACGGAAACCCGGTCCGGGGCACGGCCGAGGTCCTCCTCAGGACATGCGTAGACGTGTCGACCTACGCCTCTATCGACCCGGAGGGCAACGACACTGTCGATCCGAATCGGTTGGAGCAGGCGCAGGCCATTTTCCGTGTGGTGAATGACTCCTGGCCGGCGGGTGACGGTTGGCGCGTCGTCGAGAACACCCTCCCCACAGTGGAGGAATGCGATGCGTACTAGAAGGCCATTCTGGGTCTCCCTGCTGGCAGCGGGGATCGTCGTAGCTACTGCCGGTACTGCGTCCGCTCAGGGCGGCGCGACCCTGACAGGGAATACCGTGGTGGTCACCGGCACCTACACCGAGGCTGCACCGGTGGCGGCTGGTCCGTCAGGCGGCGGTGGGGGCGGCGGAGGTGTGCCCGCACTGCCGGGCGCAGGAACCGGTGGCGGCGCAGGAACGGCGTCCCCACCTACCTTCGCCGAGATCCCGGTGTCAGGCGCCTGTGGCCTGCTCGCCGCGGCCGGTGGTGGCGAGTGTGGCCCCATCTCTCCGGCAGCTCCCGGCGGAGGCCCAGCTGCAGCCCCGGCTCCTCCGCCAATCGACTGGCTCGCAGTGGCCCGCGGAATCGCGTCCGACGCGGCGGCGACGATCGGCATCGAGGCGATCGACATCGGCATCGTCCCGGAGGACATCGAGGGCCGGGTCGGCCTAGTGGGCATGCCAGTCTGGATGTGGGTGGAGAACCCCTCGCCGGAGACCATCGGCCCGATGCAGAGGGTCGTGACATCGGGCCCAGTCGTGGTGACACTCAACGCCACAATGCTGGCGGTGGGCTGGGACATGGGCGATGGCGGGCACCAGCTCTGCGCCGGCGCCCTGGCCCCGTACACCCCCTACACCGATGTGGCCGGCGACAGCCCCTCACCGACCTGTGGGTACCGGTACTCGCGGTCGAGCCTGCGCCAACCGGGAGAAAAATTCGAGGTCACGGCCACATCGACGTGGCAGGTGACCTGGACAGCAACCACACCCGCTGGCGCGACCGGGGGAGTGATCCCCATGGCCCGCTCGTCATCGACGAACATCAAAGTCGGCGAAAACCAAGTCCTCGTGCTGCCGGGGCGCCCAGGGGCGTGAGAGCAGGTGGTAACCACTTTAATTACACTGCGTTACTGGAGGTGCAGGCCATGAGCACGACTGCCCGCCTGCCGAGAGATTTGGAAGAGCGCCTGGCCCGCGTGGCGAAGGGGACCGGACGGCCCAAGAGCCACTACCTACGCGCGCTGCTGGAGGAAAACATCGAGCGCCTGGAGTGGGAGGCCGAGCTGCAGCAGAAGGTCGCCGATATTCGTGCCGGACGCCGCCAGACCTACACCCTGGACGAAGTCGAGGCCGAGCGTGACCTGGCTGAATGAGCCGGAAGACTACCGCAACATTCAGTTCGGCCTGGCTGTGCTCTATCGAGGTCCCGCACCGCAGCGATAGATACTCCTAACCCGCCCTGTCGGTGTCCGAGGCGGGTGCTACACAGAGAACATCCGATCGAGGGAAGGGGGTGCGCAGCGTGGGTGAGACCGTCGAGACGCTGCGCGCCTACCGGTTCTGCCTGGATCCCACCGACGGACAGCGGCAGACTCTGGCACGCTATGCCGGCGCCGCCCGTTGGGCGTTCAATGCCCGCCTGGCGGTGTTGGTCTCCGGCCACCGCCGGTACCTCCAGGAGGTCGCCTACACGACCTACACCGACGACGTCGACGAGGTTGGCGCCCGGGTCCTGGTCAAGGCTCGCGGTGGTGTGCCCACGATGAGCCTGGCCGCGCAGTCGCGTGAGCTGACCGCGATGATCGCCGATCACCGCACCCGCGCCGCGGCCGATCCTGAGGCCGAGGGGGCGTGGCTGCACACGATCAACCGGCACGCGATCGTGGCGGGAATGCGCAACGCCGACCGCGCCTGGTCCAACTGGCAAACCTCGCACCGGGGCGAGCGTGCCGGCGCCCGCGTCGGCTACCCGCGGTTCAAGAAGAAGGGCCGCACCCGCGACGCGTTTTCGCTGTTCCACGACGTTAAGCGCCCCGGGATTCGGTTGGCCACCTACCGGCGCCTGCGGCTACCGGGCATCGGTGAGATCCGGCTCCACGACTCCGGCAAACGTCTCGGCCGCGCGATTGCCCGGGGCGAGGCGCTCGTGCAGTCGGTGACCGTGTCCCGATCCGGGCACCGCTGGTACGCCTCAGTCCTGGTCAAACAGCAGCAAGTACAGCGCGGTCCGTCCCACCGCCAGCGAGCCGCCGGCACCGTAGGCGTCGACCTGGGGGTCAAGGCCGTAGCCGCCCTGTCCACCGGCGAGCTGGTGCCCAACCCGCGCGTCAAAGCGAGCGTGGCCGCGCGGATCGCCAAGACCAACCGGGCCCTGGCGCGATCGCAGCGGGGATCGAACCGGCGGCGGCGTCTCGTCGCCCGCCTTGGCCGGCTGCATCACCTGGAGGCGCTCGAACGAGCCCGCCACACCCACACACTGACCAAGCGCCTGGCGACCGGCTGGTCCGATGTGGCAGTGGAGGACCTGCACGTGGCCGGCATGACGCGGTCCGCCCGCGGCACGGTCGACGCCCCGGGCCGAAACGTCCGCGCCAAAGCCGGCCTGTCGCGGTCGATCCTTGACGTCGAGCCCGGCGAGATCCGCCGCCAGCTCGACTACAAGACGTCCTGGTACGGATCGCGCCTGCACGTCGTGGACAGGTGGGCGCCGACCAGTAAGACCTGCTCGCGCTGTGGCTGGGTGAAACCCAAACTCAGCCTTGCGGAGCGGATGTTCCATTGCGACGACTGCGGCCTGGTCAAGTAGTGCCCCATAGAGTGGTGTAACTCGGTGGCCAAGATCGTCTGCGATTCCGTGTTGTACACGGGTGTAGAGCGGCCACCGTGTGATCCTTCGAGTCAACCTTCTACCG
>NZ_JAALDZ010000058.1:0-24780 GCF_014145125.1 Dietzia sp. CQ4
AGTTACGCAGACGTGAACCCAAACGCAAATCGCCAGGTCAACGGGAGAAATGCGAGACGGCGCCGGTGTGTACCGGCGCCGTCTCCCCCTACCCCCCCGGATCAGTGGATCCGGACCCCGGCCAGGTTCTTCTTGCCGCGCCGGAGGACCAGCCAGGCCCCGTGCAGGAGGTCGCTCGTCGCGGGCGCCCACTCGACATCGTCGACGCGCTGGTTGTTGACGTACGCGCCGCCCTCACCGACGGCACGTCGCGCCGCACCCTTGCTCTCGCACAGACCGGACGCGACCAACAGATCGACGATCGTCCTCGGCTCGTCGGATCCCAGCTCGACCGCGCCGGCGTCCTCGAGCGCGGCACGGAGGGTCCGCTCGTCGAGCTCGGTCAACTCTCCGCGTCCGAACAGTGCCTGGGACGCCGCCTGCACCGATTCCGTGGCCGCCACCCCGTGCACCATCGTGGTCATCTCCTCGGCCAGGCGCTTCTGCGCCGCCCGCAGGTGCGGCTTCTCCCGGGTGAGTGCGTCCAACTCGTCGATCTCCTCCCGGCCCAGGAACGAGAACCACCGCAGGTAGCGGACCACGTCGGCATCTGAGGTGTTGAGGAAGTACTGGTACCAGGTGTAAGCGCTGGTCAGGGCCGGGTCAAGCCAGAGGCTCCCACCGCCCGTCGACTTGCCGAACTTCTTCCCGTCGGACGAGGTGACCAGGGGAACGGTCATCGCGTGCACCGATTCCCCGTCCATCCGGCGGTTCAGATCGACGCCACCGACGATGTTCCCCCACTGATCGGAGCCGCCGATCTGCAGCGTGCACCCCATGGTGCGACGCAGCTGCACGAAATCGTTGGCCTGCAGGAGCATGTAGGAGAACTCGGTGTACGAGATCCCGTCACCGTCCAGACGACGCTTGACCGTGTCACGCCCGAGCATGGTGTTGAGCGAGAAGTGCTTGCCGACGTCGCGGAGGAACTGGATGGCGGTCAGGTGACCGGTCCACTGCATGTTGTTGACCACCCGGGCGCCCACGGGCCCCTCGGTGAGGTCCACGAAGAGCTCGAGCTGACCGGTGATGCGCTCGGCCCACTCGGCCACGGTGTCCGCGGTGTTCATGGTGCGCTCCCCGACCTCGCGGGGGTCGCCGATCATCCCTGTCGCTCCCCCGGCCAGCACGATCGGCCGGTGCCCGGCCAGCTGGAACCGCCGCAGGGTGAGAAGCGGGATCAGGTGACCTGCGTGCAGGCTCGGACCGGTGGGATCGAAGCCGCAGTACAACGACACGGTGCCCTCGTCGAGATGGGCACGGAGCGCGTCGAGGTCGGTCGACTGCGCGATGAGCCCCCGCCACTGCAGGTCTTCGAGGATGTTGGAAGTCACGCGTGCCATTGTTCCCCATCGACGCGGTGGGCTACCACGGGGCGGGGTGCGTCACCCTCGGCGCGCGTGGACTGCGCCGGTAGGCGGAGACCTCCCGGGCGCCCGCCAGCCAGAACCGCCAGGGTCGTTCCGCCTCACGGGAGACACCCACCCGGGGGCCGGACCGGATCTGCGACTCGGGTACCGGATCGGGACGGAAGGTGACCGACGACGTCGGGTCGAGGACATCCGTTCCCCGGTGGGAGAGATCGATGCCCAACACCTTGCCGAGATTCCCCGGCCCGCGGGCCGCGTGCTCCACGGGTATACCGGGCCGGCGGTCGTCCACCACCCGGTGTCCGCCCTCCACCCGGGCGGCGCGCAGCAGTACCCCGCCGCCCTCGCCCGCGGGCCGGCAGGTGATGTTGACGCACCGGTGGATCCCGTGGCTCAGGTACACGTACAGGTGACCGGCGTCGCCGAACATCACCTCGTTTCGCGGGGTCGGACCCGGCCAGGTGTGCGCGGCGGGATCCGGATGGGCTGAGTCGACCGGTCCGCCGTAGGCCTCCACCTCGACCACCCGGACCGAGACGGAGTCATGGGTCAGGACACCCCCGAGCAGTGCGCGCGCGGCCCCGGCCGGGTCCGCTTCGCGGAGCAGCGTGCGGAACGGGTCGGCCCCGGCGTACCGCCGGGTCACTCCTGTGGAGCTGCGCCCGCGGCGGCGAGCAGGTCCGCGTGCTCGGCGTCATCCACCTGACGTGACTCCTCCACCAGTAGGACCGGGATACCGTCATCGATCCGGTACGCGCGGCGGAGGCGGGGGTTGTAGAGCGTGTCGTCGCCCGCCAGGAGGAGCGGACCCTTGTCCTCGGGGCAGGCGAGGATCTCCAGCAGACGGGCATCGATGACGGACATGGCGCTCACCCTACCCAGTGGGCGAGCTCGTCACGGATCTCTCCCAGCCGCCGCCGTTGTTCGGCCACGGCGGTGCCGGCGGTGCCGCCGCGTGCGCTCCGTGACGCGATCGATCCCGTCACGGTGAGCACGTCGCGGACGTCGGGCGTCAGCGCCGGGTCGACGGTCGCCAACTCGTCGTCGGTCAACTCCTCCAGCCCGACGCCGCGGGACTCGGCCACCCGCACGCACTCCCCGGCCGCCTCGTGGGCGACGCGGAACGGCACGCCCTGACGGACCATCCACTCCGCGATGTCGGTGGCCAACGTGTATCCGGCCGGGGCGAGCGCGGCGAGACGCTCCGGGTGGAACGTCAGGGTCGAGACCATGCCGGCCATCGCCGGGAGGAGCAGGTAGAGCTGGGCGACAGAGTCGAAGACCGGCTCCTTGTCCTCCTGCAGGTCCCGGTTGTAGGCCAACGGCTGGGCCTTGAGGGTGGCGAGCAGCCCGGTCAGGTTGCCGATCAACCGACCCGTCTTGCCGCGCATCAGCTCCGCGACGTCCGGGTTCTTCTTCTGCGGCATGATCGAACTACCGGTCGACCACTCGTCGGCCAGGGTCACGTACCCGAACTCCGGGGTCGACCAGGCGATCACCTCCTCCGCCAGACGGGAGAGATCGACAGCGATCTGCGCGAGGACGTAGGCCGCCTCGGCCGCGAAGTCCCGCGAGCTCGTCGCGTCGATCGAGTTGTCCGCCGCGCGGTCGAAGCCGAGCTCCGCCGCGATCGCGTCCGGGTCCAGTCCGAGGGACGACCCGGCCAGAGCGCCCGAACCGTACGGAGACACCGCGAGACGGCGGTCCAGGTCGCGGATCCGATCGACGTCCCGCAGCAACGGCTGCGCGTGCGCCAGGAGCTGGTGCGAGAGCAGGATCGGCTGGGCTGCCTGGAAGTGCGTCTTGCCCGGCATCACGGTCTCGGGGTGCTCGTCCGCCTGCGCCACGAGCGCGTCGACCACGTCGAGCACACCCCCGGCAACCTCACGCACCGCGTCACGCAACCACATCCGGAACAGCGTGGCGACCTGGTCGTTGCGGGACCGGCCGGCACGGAGGCGCCCACCCACCTCGACACCCACCCGGTCGATCAGACCGCGTTCGAGGGCCCCGTGCACGTCCTCGTCGGTTTCTGCCGGGCCGAACGCGCCGGAATCCACGTCCGCGGCGAGGCGGTCCAGACCGTCCAGCATCGCGTCGAGGTCCGCACCGGAGAGCAACCCCGCGCGGTGCAGGACCCTGGCGTGAGCCTTGGAGGCCCTGATGTCGTACGGGGCCAGCTCCCAGTCGAAGTGCGTGGACTTGCTCAGTGCGGCCATCGCCTCGGCGGGCCCGCCCGCGAAGCGGCCACCCCACAGTGCTCCGGCGTTGGTGCCGTGCCGGTCGTCCTGCCGGTCGGCGTCGCTCACAGCCCGAGGTCCCGCTTGGCGGCGATCTTGGAACTCAGACCGTGGAGGTTCACGAAGCCCTTGGCGTAGCTCTGGTCGAACGAGTCCCCCTCGTCATAGGTCGCGAGGTTGAAGTCGTAGAGCGAGGAGTCGGAACGACGACCGTTGACGACGATGGAACCACCGTGCAGGACCATCCGGATGTCCCCGGAGACGTGCTGCTGGGTGTTGTCGATGAAGGCGTCGAGGGCGTACTTCAGCGGGGAGAACCACAGGCCGTCATAGACCGCGTTCGACCACTGGTCGGAGACCCCGGACTTGTACCGCGCCAGCTCACGCTCGAGGGTGACGTCCTCGAGCGCCTTGTGCGCGGTGATGAGGATAATCGCGCCCGGCGCCTCGTACACCTCGCGGCTCTTGATACCGACGAGCCGGTCCTCGACCATGTCCAGCCGCCCCACGCCCTGGGCCCCGCCCCGGCGGTTGAGCTCCACGATGGCCTCGAGCACGGAGACCTTGCGCCCGTCGATCGCCACCGGGATGCCCTCCGAGAAGGTGACGGTGACCTCGTCGGGAGCGGCGAAGTTGAGGGTCGGGTCCTCGGTGTAGTCGTAGACGTCCTTCGTGGGGGCGTTCCACAGGTCCTCGAGGAAACCGGTCTCCACCGCGCGGCCCCAGACGTTCTGGTCGATCGAGAACGGGGACTTCTTGGTCACGTTGATGGGGATCTCGTTCTGCTCCGCGAACTCGATGGCCTTCTCACGCGTCCAGGCGTAGTCGCGGACCGGGGCGATCACCTCGAGGTCCGGGGCGAGCGCACCGAAGCCCACCTCGAAGCGGACCTGGTCGTTCCCCTTGCCGGTGCAGCCGTGCGCGACGGAGGTACCGCCGTGCATCTTGGCCGCCGTGACCAGGTGCTTGACGATCAGCGGGCGGGAGATCGCCGAGACCAGCGGGTACTCCCGCATGTACATCCCGTTGGCCTTGATCGTGGGGGCGCAGTACTCGTCGGCGAACTCGTCGCGGGCGTCCACGACGATCGACTCGACGGCGCCGCAATCCAGTGCGCGCTGCCGGATGACCTCCATGTCCTCACCGCCCTGACCCAGGTCGATGGCGACGGCGACGACCTCGGCTCCGGTCTCCTTGCCGATCCAGCTGATGGCGACAGAGGTGTCGAGGCCGCCGGAGTAGGCGAGGACTACGCGATCGGACATGGTGTGCTCCTTGATGGTTCGGATCTCTAAGGTCTGGGGTCGGGTCGTGGATGTCAGAGTGGGCGGCGGGCGAGGGAGGCGAGCCGGTCCGCGAGCTCGGCGCCTCCGACGGGTTCACGGGCCATCACGAATATGGTGTCATCCCCGGCGATGGTCCCCACCACGTCGTCCAGGTTGGCGCGGTCCAGGGCGCTCGCCAGGAAGTTCGCGGCGCCGGGCGGGGTCCTCAGGACCGCGATGTTGCCACTGTGGTCCGCCGAGACCAGCAGGTCGCCGAGCAGCCTGCCGAGCCTGTCCGTGCCCCCGGGGATCCCCGGGGCCCGGCTGCCGTCCTCCGGGATGATGTAACGGCCCGCGCCTCCGTCGGCGGCCCGGAGCTTGACGGCCCCGAGCTCGTCGAGATCCCGGCTCAGGGTGGCCACCGCGACCGCGATGCCCTCATCGGCCAGGGCCTCCGCCAGTTCGGTCTGGCTCCGGACGGGTCGGCGCTGGAGGATCTCGGCGATCCGGGCGTGCCTGGCGGTCCTGCTGACCGTCCCCACCGTCATCACGACCGCTCCATGAGCCACACGAGCAGCGCCTTCTGCGCGTGGAGCCGGTTCTCGGCCTCGTCGAACACGCGGCCGCGGGGGCCGTCGATGACCTCGGCCGCGATCTCCTTGCCGCGGTAGGCGGGAAGGCAGTGCAGGACGATCACGTCGTCGGACGCCCTGTCGACGGACTCCTGGCCCAACTGGTAACCGGCCAGGTCGCGGAGCCGGTCGGTCGCCGAGTCCTCCATCCCCATCGACACCCAGGTGTCCGTGATGAGGACGTCCGCCCCGGCCACCGCCGAGTCGACGTCGGTCGTGATCCTCACGGAGCCGCCGGTCCCCGCCGCCACGCGCTCGGCGTCCGACACCACCTGCCCCGTCGGTTGGTATCCCTCCGGCGCGGCGATGGTGATGTGCATTCCCGCGGTCGCGAACCCGAGCAGATACGAGTGCCCCATGTTGTTCGCACCGTCGCCGAGATACACCGCGCGCAGGCCGGCGGTGCGACCGAAGTTCTCGCGGATGGTGAGCAGGTCCGCGAGGATCTGGCACGGGTGGAACTCGTCGGTCAGGGCGTTGACGACGGGCACGTCCGAGTGCGCGGCGAGCTCGGCGAGCCCGTCCTGCGAGTAGGTGCGCCAGACGATCGCCTCGACGTAGCGCGACATCACCCTCGCCGTGTCGGAGAGGGTCTCACCCTTGCCCATCTGGGTGGATCCGGAGTCCACCACGATGGCGTTCCCACCGAGTTGGGCGATCCCCGCGTCGAACGAGAACCGGGTCCGCGTGGAGGTCTTGTCGAAGATCACGGCGACCGACCGCGGCCCTTCGAGCGGGCGGGCCGAGAACGGGGCGGCCTTGAGCCGCATCGCCAGATCGAGGACCTCGGCCTGCTCCGCGGGACTGAGGTCGTCGTCCCTCAGGAAGTGCCGCACCGACGACGATGCGGCGGTCATGAGGTGGCCTCCTTCGGGGTGGCGGCGTCGAGGATGCCCGGGAGCCCGGCGACGAACCGGGCGACCTGCTCCTCGGTCAGCACGAGCGGCGGGGCGAGTCGGACCACGTCCGCGGTGGTGGCACCGACGAGGTACCCGGCCTCCCGGGCCGCCCCCTCCACGGCCTTGGCGAGCGGGGCGGTGAGCACGACGCCCAGCAGCAGTCCCCTCCCCCGCACGTGGTCGACCAGCGGGTGATCCAGGCACTCGATCTCCGCGGCGATGATCTTCCCGAGTCGGTCGACGTGCGCGATCAGGTCCTCGGACTCGATCGTGTCGAGAACGGCCAGGGCGGCCGCGCACGCGACGGGGTTACCGCCGAACGTGGTCCCGTGCTGGCCCGCGGTGAGCAGCTCGCCGGCCGCACCGACCGCCAGGCAGGCGCCGATCGGCAGCCCGCCGCCCAGGCCCTTGGCCAGGGTGATCACGTCGGGGACCACGCCGGCCCGCCGCGTGGCGAACATCGCCCCGGTACGACCGATCCCGGTCTGGACCTCGTCGACGATCATGAGGATCCCGTGCTCGCTGCACAACGATCGCACGTCGGCAAGGAAGCCCTCGGGGGGTTCGACGACCCCTCCCTCGCCCTGGATCGGCTCGACGATCACGGCGGCCGTGTCCCCGGGAGCCTGTTCGACGAGAGCGGTGAGCGCGGCTGTGTCGCCGTAGGGGAAGAACTCGACCCCTGCGGGCATCGGTTCGAACGGCTCGCGTTTGGCGGGTTGACCCGTCATCGCGAGGGCGCCCATGGTCCTGCCGTGGAAACCGTTCTCCGCCGCGAGGATCCGCGACCGCCCCGTCCGACGGGCGATCTTGAACGCGGCCTCGTTGGCCTCCGCGCCCGAGTTGCAGAAGAAGGCGCGGACGGGCTCGTCCACCGACAGCAGTGACTCGAGGCGCTCGGCCAGCGCCACCACCGTCGGGTGGATGTAGAGGTTGGACACGTGGCCGAGCTCGGCGACCTGGCGACTGACCGCGTCGACGACCGCCGGATGCGCGTGACCGAGTGAGTTGACCGCGATCCCGCCGAGCAGGTCCACGTACTCGCGGCCGTCCGAGGCGGTGACGGTGACGCCCCGTCCCGAGACGAGCTCGAGCGGCGGGGTGCCGTAGTTGCGCATGAGCGCGCTGTCCCACCGTGCGGTGAGGGACATGGTGTCGGTCCCGGTCATCTCGCTCCTCCTGACGGCGTGCGGATCTCGTGGTCACCCTCGGTGACCATGGTGCCGATGCCGCCCTCGGTGAGAACCTCGAGCAGCACGGAGTGTTCGACGCGCCCGTCGATGACGTGGGCCGCCCGCACCCCGCCCTGCACCGCGCGCAGGCACGCCTCCATCTTGGGGACCATGCCGCTCTCGAGAGACGGCAACACCCGCTCGAGGGGACCGGTCCCGAGGTGCGTGACCAGTGAGGACCGGTCCGGCCAATCGGTGTACAACCCCTCGACGTCGGTGAGGACGACGAGCTTCTCGGCGCCGAGCGCGGTGGCCAGTGCGCCGGCGGCGGAATCGGCGTTGATGTTGTGGACCGTGCCGTCGGCATCCGGGGCGATGGTGGACACGACGGGGATCCGACCGGCCTCGATGAGGTCCAGGACGGCACGGGGATCGACCGACTCGACGTCGCCGACCAGTCCTATGTCGGTCGGTTCGCCGTTCACCATCGCCGTCCGTCGGACCGCGGTGAACAGGCCCGCGTCCTCCCCGGAGATCCCGACCGCGTACGGGCCGTGCGCGTTGATGAGCCCCACCAGTTCTCGGCCGACCTGGCCGAACAGCACCATGCGGACGATGTCCATGACCTCGGGGGTGGTCACACGGAATCCCCCGCGGAACTCGCCCTCCATCCCCAGGCGGCCGAGCATCGACGTGATCTGGGGGCCGCCCCCGTGGACCACCACCGGCTTGAGACCGCAGGTCCGGAGGAACACCATGTCGGCCGCGAACGCCGCCTTGAGCTGGTCGTCGATCATCGCGTTGCCGCCGTACTTGACCACGACGATCTTGTGGTGGAACTTCTGCAGCCACGGCAGCGCCTCGGCGAGGACGTGGGCACGGACGAACGGCGTCAACTCGGTCGACCCGTCGTTCATCTCGGTGGTCATGTCAGGCCTCTTTCGGGCTGGTCGGGAACGGTCAGGGTGAGACGGACGCCGGCACCGCCGCGGTGGCGGAACCGGAACTCCACCCCGTCCGCCGTGGGTGCGGGTTCCGGCCACCGGGTGTGATCGGTGTCCGGTCGGAAGACGAGCACCTCGATCGGTCCGACCTCGGCACCCGACCGGGAGCCGACGATCCGGGCGACGTCCTCGGCGACGGAGTGCGTGAAGGTGAAGTCCTCTCCGGGGACTCCGGCGCCCGGGCCGTCGAGCAGGACGACCGCGCGGATCGACGGGACCTCGGCGCTCAGTGTGCTCCACCGCAACTCCGCGGCGTCGGTTCCCTCGCCCTCGACCTCCAACACGGCCGTCGCGCCCGCGGGAGCCACCCAGAACACCGCGTCGTTGCGCACCGGATCGGACCACGATTCGAGACCGTGGGTGCGGCCACCGGACACCGCGCCGGACAGGATGCCCGCACTCACGGGGCGAGGCCGACCGTGCTGAGCCCCGCCGTCTCGGGCAGTCCGAGTGCCAGATTCATGGACTGGATCGCCCCACCGGCGGTGCCCTTGGCGAGGTTGTCGATCGCCGCGGTGAACACCGCGCGCCCCGCCCGCTCGTCCACCTCGATGCCGAGCTGCACCGCGTTGGACCCGAGCACCGAGGCGGTCATCGGCTGCACACCCTCGGGGAGCACGTGGACGAAGGGTTCGTGGTCCAACGCCTCCGCGTACACGCGCCGCAACTCCCCCGCCGTCGCCGTGGTCGGGGCGACCGCGGTGGTGAGGATGCCCCGGGCCATCGGGGCCAGGACCGGGGTGAAGCTCACCGACACCGGCGCCGCGGTGACCGCCCGCAGGTTCTGGGTGATCTCGGGCGCATGGCGGTGGGTCGTGACGCCGTACGCCTTTGCCGAGCCCATGACCTCCGAGGCGAGCATCGGGACCTTGGCGGACTTCCCCGCGCCCGAGGCACCGGTGACCGAGACGATCGTGATCCCTGACGCGTCGACCAGTCCGGCCGCCACCGCCGGGAACAGCGCGATGCTCGCCCCCGTGGGGAAGCACCCGGGCACCGCGATGCGGCGGGTCGAACGCAGCGCCTCACGCGCGCCGGGGAGTTCGGGCAGACCGTACGGCCAGGTGCCGGCGTGCGCGGACCCGTAGTAGGCCTCCCAGTCCGAGGCGTCGGACAGCCGGAAGTCCGCACCCAGGTCGACGACGAGGACGTCCGGTCCCAGCTGCTCGGCGATCTCCGAGGAGTGCCCGTGCGGCAGTCCCAGGACCACGACGTCGTGCCCGGCCAGGGTGTCCGCACTGGTCTCGACCAGGACGCGCTCCGCGAGCGGCAGGAGATGGGGATGGTGCTCGACCAGCGGCTGCCCGGCGTTGGACCCCGCGGCGAGGGTTCCGATCTCCATCTCGCCCGACTCCAGCGCGGGGTGCCCGAGGAGCAGGCGGAGGAACTCCCCTCCCGCGTAACCCGACGCACCTGCGACCGCTACCTTGATTGCCATGCGCACAAGTATGCATCAGCTTGCAATCTTTTGCACACCGACGTGCCGGCCGCGACGATCCCGGGCCGGTCAGGCTCCGAGTTGACGCCGTCCCCCGCCGAAGCGGCTCTGTCCGAGATCCACTGATCCGCCCACGCGACGCCCCTCCTCGATCCCCGAGGAACCCACCCTCCGCCGTGCACCACGGACCGCCGAGGGGAAACGGCGCCGTAGTTCGGAATCCGCGCGCTGGGCGTCCGACCTCAGGACGAGTCCCGCCCCGACCGCGTCCCCGCTCCCGGCGACGGCTCCGCGTTCGGCCGCGGCCAGTCGGCGTCCCACCTCGAAGGCGAAGCCGGTCATGAACGACTTCCGGTGCGTGACCGGCGAGACGCCGGGAGCCGGCCGCTGGTGCGCTGCCGCCGCGAGCATGACCCCCGTGAGCGCGCCGGCGAGCATCCCCACCCGCTCGACGTGCCGACGCACCCCCACGATGTGGACGACCCTCGCGCCGTCACCGCGGGTGGAGGTGACGGCCCGGCAGTGCATCGCGGCGGCCAGCGATGCCACCAGTCCCACCTGGTCCGGCTGGTATCTCCCGGCGACCACGTGATCGAACACGGTCACTTCCGCGGGTCGCGCATCGGGCCCCGATCTCGCCAGAGCCTCGTCGACGCCGTACTTCGCGAGCAACCCGTAGGCCCGTTCGAGGAACACCTCGGCCTCCGGCGTGCCGGCGACGCTCTCGGCTTTGGCGAACAGTTTGCGGACCCGGTCGAGCGCCTTCGCGGCGGGGGACCCGGCGGAGGCGGTGTGCGTGGTGGACATGGTCTACTCCCGGTGGTCTCGGCTGTGTGATGAGCCGAATATTCGCACAGGTGTACGACAGAGGGGCGGGTCCCGGGCGATCAGTGGTGGAGGAACCAGGTGTGGTCGAGCGGCCCGGCCCCCCGGCCCACCTCGAGATCGAGCCCGCCCCGGAGGGCGCCGTCCATCCACGGACGGACCCGCCGGTACGCGGCCTCCCAGTCATCGGCCGCCACCCGGGCAGTGGCCAGGGCGGAGGACAGCGAGCACCCGGTCCCGTGGGTGTGCGGCGTGTCCACGCGGACGAACGGGAGTCGCAGGGTCGTGCGCCACCCGCCCGCCGAGCGGACGAGGACGTCCTCGGCACTGCCGTCCTCGAGATCGCCGGTCGTGGCGAGCACCGAGCACCCGGTCTGCTCGTGGACGAGTTCGGCCTGCTCCACGATCATCTCGATGCTGCCCGCGGTGGATTCCCCGCACAGGACACCGAGTTCCGGGACGTTGGGGGTGACCAGATCGACGAGCGGGACCAGGTCGCGGAGCATGCGGGAGGCGTCGTCGCTGGCGAGCCTGCCGCCGGTGGTGGCGACCATCACCGGGTCGAGGACGACGTTCGGGGGTCTCCGGCGACGCAGCCAGTCCCCCACCGCCTCGACGAGGGAGGCCTCGCCGAGCATGCCGATCTTGACGGCGTCGATCCGCACGTCGTCCGCCACCGCGTCGAGTTGGGCGACCACGGTCTCGACGGGTACCGCGTGTACGCCGCTGACCCCGAGGGTGTTCTGGATGGTGACCGCGGTGACGGCCCCCATCGCGTACCCGCCCATCGCGGCGACGGACTTGACGTCCGCGAGCAGGCCCGCGCCGCCGGACGGGTCGGTACCGGCGATGCACAGGACCCTCGGGACCCCGGTCGGCTCAGCCACGGAGCGTCGCCCCGACCGCCGCCTGCGCGGCCTCCACCGCCGCCGTGCGCCACCGGGTCGCCTCGTCCTCGGTGAGCGTCCGGTCGTCCGCCCGGAAGCTCAGGGCGTACGCCAGGGACTTGCGACCCTCACCGAGCTGGGTGCCGGTGTAGACGTCGAACAGTCGCACGCTCTCCAGGAGATCCCCGCCGCCCGAGCGCAGGGCCGCCTCGACCGAGGACGCCGGCACGGAGGACTCCACCACGAGCGCGACGTCCTGGTTGACGGCCGGATAGGCCGAGATCGACGGCGCGGGCAGGACCTCACGGGCCCCGATCGCCGTGAGGTCGAGCTCGACCGCGCAGGACCGGGCGGGGAGACCGAGCCGTTCGCACGCGGCCGGGTGCAGCTCCCCGGCATGGCCGACCACGGTGCCGTCGACCAGGACCTCCACGCACCGGCCCGGATGCCACGGTGCGTACTCGGCCGCACGGACCTCGACCTCGGCCCCGAGCGCACGGGCGACGATCCGGGCCGCCTCGACCGCGTCGAGGGCGTCGGCGTCACGGCCCGGCGCGGCATGACCCGCCGGTTCGCGCCTGCCGGTGTAGAGGGCGGCCACGTGCAGGGGCTGCTCCGGCAGCGAGGCCGTCAGCGAGTCCCTCTCCTGCGGCGTCGGCTCGCGGTCGACGGGCAGCATCCCGACCGCCCCGGTGGTGGGGGTGCGGAAGGAGACCTGCGCGACCGAGAACAGCGACAGGTCGCGGGTGCCGCGGGTGAGATTGCGCCGGGCGATCTCCACCAGCGACGGCAGGAGCGTGGTGGCGAGATGCCCCTTCTCGCTCTCCAGGGGGTTGACCACGGACATCGTCCTGCGCCGCTCGTCGTCGTCGTCCAGTCCCATGGCGTCGAACACCGACGGATCACAGAACGGCGAGGTGAGAACCTCGACGTGCCCGGCCGCCGCCAGGGCGTGGCCGACCGCGCGACGCCCCCGCTGGAACGCGGTCAGCCCGCGGCCGGCCGGCGCCGTCGGCAGCACCGACGGGATGTTCTCCAACCCCTCGAGGCGGAGGACCTCCTCCACCAGGTCCGCGGGCAGCGTGAGGTCCGGTCGCCAGGTCGGCGGGGTGACCGCGAGCAGCACCTCGTCGTCCCCGGTGACCGTGCACCCGACCTGCTCCAGGCGGTGGCGCGCGGTGCCGGTCGGGTAGTCCACGCCGGCGACGCGGGAGGGCCTGCCCTCATCGAACGCGATGGTCGGCATGACGGGGGCGGAACCGATGTCGGTGAGCGAGGCCTCGACCGTTCCGCCGGTGATCCCGGCGAGCAGAGTCGCCGCCCGGTCCAGTGCGGCGATCGTGGCCGCGGCGTCGACACCACGCTCGTACCGCTTGCCCGCCTCACTGGGGAGCTTGTGACGGCGGATCGTCCGGAACACCGCGAGGGTGTCCCACACGGCGGCCTCGAGGAGGACGTCCGTGGTCTGCCCGGACACCTCCGTGCTCGCGCCGCCCATGACACCCGCCAGTGAGATCGGCCCGCGGTCGTCGCAGATCACCACGTCCTCGGGGTCCAGCGTCCGCTCGACGTCGTCGAGGGTCGTGAGCACCTCCCCGGACCGCGCCCGGCGGACGACGAGACCGCCCTCGAGCGTCGCGGCATCGAACGCGTGCATCGGGTGCCCGAGCTCGAGCATGACGTAGTTGGTCACGTCGACCGCCGGCGAGATCGGGCGCACGCCCGACAGCAGCAGGCGCCTGGCCATCCACCACGGTGTCCGCGCGGTGGGGTCCACTCCGGTGACCCGGCGCAGGGCGAACCGGCGCGCGCCGGACTCCTCCGTCACCTCGAGCGGCCAGGTCTCGCCCTCGGACCCGAGGCCCTGTTCGACGGCGGGATCGGCGAAGTCCAGGCCGAATCCGCACGCGAGTTCGCGGGCCAGGCCGCGCGCCGACAGGCAGTACCCGCGGTCCGGGGTGACGTTGAGCTCGATGACGGTGTCGGGTCCCGCCGCCCCGGCGTCGAGGACCGGCCCGGCCGGGTCGCCGGGCTCCGCAGTGCCCTCGGCCAGGACGATGATGCCGCTGTGGTCGGATCCGATCCCCAGCTCGGACGCCGAGCAGATCATGCCCTCACTGGGCTTGCCGTACGTCTTCCGCCTGCCGATCTCGAACCCCCCGGGAAGGACGGTTCCGGGCAGCGCGACGACCACCAGGTCGCCCGCCTCGAAGTTCCGCGCCCCGCAGACGATCTGCTGCGGTTCGCCGGCACCCACGTCGACCAGGCAGAAGCGGATGGGTTTCTTGAACCCCTCGAGCTCCTCGATACTGCTGACCCGACCGATCGTGAGCGGTCCCGAGATCTCGGGCAACTGCTCCGGCTCGCCCTCGACCTCGAGGCCGACGCGCACGAACCCCGCGTCGAGCTCGGCCGGGGTCACCGACCAACCGTCGTTGGCCCGCTGCAGGATCTCGGTCAGCCAGGACTGCGCAATTCGCACTGTGGGGGTCCTTGTTCTTCTCGGGTGGAAGGGGCGGTGGGTCAGGCGCGGATGCCGAAGGGCAGCGAGAACCGCACGTCCCCCTCGACCATGTCCCGCATGTCGGACAGTCCGTTGCGGAACTGCAGGGTGCGCTCGAGGCCCATGCCGAACGCGAACCCCGAGTAGACCTCCGGGTCGATGCCGCAGGCGGTCAGCACGTTGGGGTGGACCATCCCGCACCCGCCCCACTCGACCCAGCCCGCGCCGCCCTTCTTCCGCGGGAACCACACGTCGACCTCGGCAGAGGGCTCCGTGAAGGGGAAGTAGTTGGGCCGCATCCGGGTACGGGTCTCCGGTCCGAAGAGCGCGCGGGCGAAGGCGTCGAGCGCACCGCGCAGGTGCGCCATGGTCAACCCCTTGTCGATCGCCAACCCCTCCACCTGGTGGAACACCGGGGTGTGGGTGGCGTCGAGCTCGTCCGTGCGGAACGTCCGACCGGGGCAGGCCACGTAGATCGGCGGCTCCCGATCGAGCATCGTCCGGATCTGCACGGGCGAGGTGTGGGTGCGCAGCACCTGGCGGCTGCCCTCGGGAGCGATGTGGAAGGTGTCCTGCAGGGTGCGCGCGGGGTGGTCCGGGAGGAAGTTCAGGGCGTCGAAGTTGTAGTGCTCCGCCTCGACCTCCGGGCCCTCGGTGATCTCCCAGCCCATCGCCACGAACACGTCCGCGACCTGCTCGGTGATGATCGTGATGGGGTGCTGGGCGCCCACCGGAGCCCGACCCGACGGCACGGTCAGGTCCAGGGTCTCGGCCACGAGGACGGCGGCGTCACGCTCCGCCTGCAGCTCGGCGAGGCGGGCGTCATAGGCCTGCTGGACCCTGCCCCGCGCCACGTTGACGGCCTTTCCGGCGGAGGCCTTCTGCTCCTTGGGCAGCGACCCGAGGGTCCGGCGTCCCAGCGCGATCGGGCTGCGGTCGCCCAGGTGGGCGGTCTTGGCGGCGGCCAGGGCGTCCAGGTCCGTGGCGGCGGCGAACGCCGCCTCGGACTCCGCCGCGTACCCCGCCAGCGACTCCTCGTCGATCCGCACCTCGACAGCGCTCGTGTCTTCGCTCACCTGTGCTCTCGTCCTCCCCGTCACGGCGATCTCCGGCGACCGCCGGCGGCATCCCGCAACAGACTAGTCGATCGGGATCGGACCCCCCGGCCCACCTGCGCGTACCCCCTCGCCGCGAGGGGTCACCCGCTAACGCACCTCGTGAACGGCCCCGGAGTCCACCACGAGCTCGCGGGTCCCCCGGAAACCCTGGCGCATCCGCCGGTCGTGGGTCACCAGCAGGACCGCGCCGTCGAAGGCCTCCACGGCCTGCTCGAGCTGCTCGATCGCGGGTAGGTCCAGGTGGTTGGTGGGCTCGTCCAGCACGAGCAGGTTGACGCCGCGCAGCTGGAGCAGGGCCAGCGCCGCCCTGGTCCGCTCCCCCGGGGACAGGGACGCGCACGACCGGGCGACGTGTTCGCCGCCCAGTCCGAACTTGGCCAGCACCGTCCGACCCTCGGTGGGGTCCAGACCCGCCGGGTCCGCGGCCACGCAGAACGTGTCCAGCAGGGGCCCCGGGCCACCGAACTCCGCGCGGGCCTGGTCGACGCGACCCGCCGCGACGCCGGCTCCCGTGCTCACCCGCCCGGTGTCCGGGAGCCGATCTCCCGCGAGCAGACCCAGCAGCGTGGACTTGCCGGAACCGTTGGCGCCGGAGATCAGCACCCGGTCCCCCGAGTCGATCTGCAGAGTCACCGGACCGAGCGCGAAGTCACCGCGGCGGACGACGGCGTCGGACAACACCGCCACGACCGACCCCGACCGGGGCGCGGTCGCGATCTCCATCTGCAGCTGCCACTCCTTGCGCGGTTCGGCCACCACGTCGAGCCGCTCCATCGCACGCTCGGTCTGGGAGATTTTGGCGGCCTGCTTCTCCGACCGCTGGCCGGCCCGGTTGCGGATGTGCTTGTCCTTCTCGGCATCCTTGCCGCCCGACTTGCGCATGGTGTTGCGGACGCCCTTGTCGAGCCACGTCTTCTGGGTCTGCATGCGGTCCTTGAGCTGACCGACCCGGCCCGCGTACTCCTCGTATGCCTCGCGCGCCCGCTGCCGCGCCAGCGCGCGCTCGGCGAGATACGACTCGTATCCTCCGTCGAATACCGTGATCTGCCGCTGGGCCGAGTCGAGCTCGACGATCCCGGTCACACACCTGGCCAGGAACTCACGGTCGTGACTGACCACCACCATCGGACGCCGCTCGGTCCGCATGAAGTCCTCCAACACCGCGAGCCCCGCCAGGTCGAGGTCGTTGGTCGGCTCGTCCAACAGCAGGATCTCGTACTGGCTGAGCAGCACGGCGGCGAGGGTGACACGGGCGGCCTGGCCGCCCGAGAGCGCCGACATCGGCAGACCCAGAACGGCGACGTCCAATCCGAGCCGGGCGGCGGTCACCGGGATCCGCTCGTCCAGGTCTCCACCGCCGAGGGCCAACCATCGCTCGAGGGCGTCGCCGTAGGCGTCGGCGGCCGAGTCCGAGTCCGCCATCTGCAGCGCGAGCGCGTCCATGTGCGCCTGCGCGTCGGCGACCCCGGTGGCGCGGTGCAGGAAGTCGCGCACCTCCTCGTCGTCGTGGCGCTCCACCTCCTGACGGAGGAACCCCACCGTCGCATGCGGTGGGCTGACGGTGACCGTCCCCGACATCTCGGCGTCGGGCTCGCCGGCGAGGGCGTGGAGCAGTGTCGATTTGCCGGCGCCGTTGGGTCCGGTGAGCCCCCAGACGTCACCCTCGGCGACGACGAGGTCGAGACCGGCGAACAGGGTCCGCGCACCTCGTGAGGCCCCCAGGCCGCGGGCGGTGAGGGTGGCGGTCACGAGGCGGCGGCCTGCAGGCGCGCGCTGGTGTGGAGGCAGATCGAGGCCGCGGTGACGATGTTCAGGCTCTCGGCCCGCCCGCGGAGGGGGATGCGCACGCGGACGTCGGCAGCGTCGGCCAGCGCGTCGGGGACGCCGTGCGCCTCGTTTCCGAAGACCCACGCGGTCGGCCGGGACAGCACGTCGTCGGCGTGTTCGATGTCCACCTCACCGTCGCCGGTGGCCACCGCGACCTGGAGGCCCAGCCGGTGGGCGCGGTCGACCAGGTCCGTCTCGGTGATCCCGCGCACCACGGGGAGATGGAAGAGGCTGCCGGCGGAGGCGCGGACCGCCTTGGTGTTCTCCGGGTCCACCGCGCCCCCGGTGAGCCACACGGCGTCGGCGCCGAGTGCGTCCGAGACGCGGATGAGGGTGCCGACGTTCCCCGGTTCGGCCAGCGCCTGGCCCACCGCGACGAGGCGCACAGACCCCTCGTCCGGGTCCCCGGGGTCGCGGACGACCGACCGGCACAGCGCCACGATGCCCGTGGGCGAGACGGTGTCCGACAGCGCCCTGATCGCACGGTCGGTCACCACGGAGACGGGGACCCCGGATGCCGATGCGGTGGTCACGAGGGTGGCGAATCGGTCGAGCGAGTCCGGGCCGCAGAACACCTCGATCGCCGCCCCGGTCGTCAGGGCCGACTCGACCGAGTTGGCCCCCTCCGCGAGGAAGCGCCCGGCCTTGCGCCGGGCGGCCGCGCGGTGGAGCTTGGATGCGGAAACGACCCGCGGTGTCCGTTCGGTGAACGGATCCGCGGGTCGTCCGGTGCCCTCCCCGGGCAGGGTGCTGTGCGTCACATTCGCAGACGTCAGGCAGCCGGCGCGTTGACGTCGGCCGGCAGGGCCTTGCGCGCGACCTCGATGAGCGCCGTGAAGGCGGCCGGGTCGGTGACGGCCAGGTCGGCGAGCACCTTGCGGTCCACCTCGACGCCCGCGAGCTTGAGGCCCTGGACGAAGCGGTTGTAGGTCATGTCGTTGGCGCGGGCCGCCGCGTTGATGCGGGTGATCCACAGCTTCCGGAAGTCGCCCTTGCGCGCGCGACGGTCACGGTAGCTGTAGGTCATCGAGTGGAGCATCTGCTCCTTGGCCTTGCGGTACAGCCGCGAACGCTGCCCGCGGTAGCCCTTGGTGGACTCGAGTACGGTCCTACGCTTCTTCTGGGCGTTGACTGCCCTCTTCACGCGTGCCACTGGTCAATCCTCACTGATCTGGGTGGTCACCTCACGGCGACCGGAAGTACTACGTATGGGAGAGGGCTCAGAGCCCGAGGAGCCGCTTGATGCGGGGGACGTCGGCCGGGGCGACGTCCGTGCGACCGTCGAGACGACGGGTGCGCTTGGTGGGCTTCTTCTCCATGATGTGGCGGCGGTTGGCCTGCTGGCGCACGAGCTTGCCCGTCCCGGTCTTCCGGAAACGCTTGGCGGTGCCCTTGTGGGTCTTCATCTTCGGCATGATCGGTCTTCCTCACATGGTTCGTCCCGGAGACCGGCGGGGTCTCGGGTGAGCGGACGACGTGCGTCCGGTGGTCGGTGTGGTGCCGGAGTCCTACTCCGAGGCGGGGTCGGTGACCTTCGACTCCTGCGCCTTGACCCGGGTCTTGGCGCCCTTGTGGGGGGCGACGACCATGGTCATGTTGCGGCCGTCCTGCTTGGCACTGGTCTCGACGTATCCGTATTCGGTGATGTCGTCCGCCAGGCGCTGGAGCAGCCGGTACCCGAGCTCGGGGCGGGACTGCTCGCGACCGCGGAACATGATCGTCACCTTGACCTTGGAGCCCTTCTCGAGGAAACGGACGACGTTCCCCTTCTTGGTCTCGTAGTCATGGGTGTCGATCTTGGGCCGGAGCTTCTGCTCCTTGACCACGGTCTGCTGCTGGTTCTTCCGCGACTCGCGCTCTTTCTGCGCCGCCTCGTACTTGAACTTTCCGTAGTCCATGATCTTGCAGACCGGCGGGCGCGCGGTGGGCGCGACCTCGACGAGGTCCAGATCGGCCTCGAGGGCCAGACGAAGTGCATCCTCGACGCGAACGATCCCCACCTGCTCGCCCCCGGGGCCGACGAGTCGGACTTCGGGGACACGGATTCGTTCGTTGATACGTGCTTCGGCGCTGATGGGCCCTCCTCGGTAGATGGTGCTCTGTCCGCGACCGCTGGCGCGGTCGCGCATCCGCCCTCGAGGTACCCACGGCACCACCGGACACACCGGCGATACCGAGAAGGCCCCACGGCACGGATACCGGGGGCCTCTCACTCCTCACCCGTCGACGAGACGTCTCCGCGATACGCTCGCAGACCCCTCGTCGGGGGTGGTGACCATCAAACAACCCAGGGCGTCGGATGGTGGGAGATCGGGCTCCTCTTGGACGTCGGAACCCACCACGAAGCGGATTCCCACAGTCGGAGCAGAACTCTACCAGGATTCCCGGGGACCCCCAAACCGGTCCGACCGCCCGGAGTCGCCCGGCCCGTGGGACAGTGTTCGGCATGAACACCGACCACCCCGCGTCCACAGATCCCGCCGCCGACGCGACCGCAGAGAGTTCTCTCGAGGACCATCTCGACGCCCGCGAGGTCGAGATCGTCGAACTCGCCGACGTCCCCGCCCAGGAGATCATCTTCCGCTCGATCGTCGTGCTGATGAGCGCCGCGGCGGAGAAGCTGGGGCTGTCCGACGACGACCCGACCGCGAGCCCGCATCTCGACCTCGACGAATCGCGCAAGCTGATCACCTCGCTCGCCGGACTCGTGACCGGGTCCGCCGAGTACCTCGGGCCGCAGGCCAGCGTGGTGCGGGATGGACTCCAGGGGTTGCAGCGCGCGTTCCGCGAGGCCAGCGCGTTCCCCGACGAGCCCGGCGAGGGTCCTGGCGAGAAGTTCACCGGCCCCGTCTACTGACCCCCGACTGCCCGACGCCGGGGTACGCGACGCCACGGTCGCACGCTCCGGCGTCGGGTCAGCGCAGGGCCCGTGCCTTGCGTGCCGCCTTGGCCGCGGTCTTGTCCGCGGCCGTCTTCCTCGCGGGCGCCTTCTTCGCGGGCGCCTTCGTGGCCGCGGCCTTGCTCGCCGCCGCCTTCTTGGCGGGCGCACCACCGACCGACGCCGGGACGGTCCGGGATCCCTCCGGGCCCTCCTGCGTGACCGGGAGGACCTGCGCGAGGAAGCGACCGGTGTGACTCTCCGGCACCGCCGCGACCTGTTCGGGGGTGCCCTCGGCCACGACGACGCCACCGCCGGCGCCACCCTCGGGCCCCATGTCGATCACCCAGTCGGCGCTCTTGATCACGTCGAGGTTGTGTTCGATCACGATGACGGTGTTGCCCTTGTCGACCAGCCCCTGGATCACCAGGAGGAGCTTGGTGATGTCCTCGAAGTGCAGACCCGTGGTGGGCTCGTCGAGGATGTAGACGGTCCGTCCACTCGACCGCTTCTGCAGCTCGGCCGCGAGTTTGACCCGCTGCGCCTCACCGCCGGACAGCGTGGGTGCCGACTGGCCCAGACGCACGTACCCCAGGCCGACCTGCGAGAGGGTCTTGAGGTACCGGTGGATCGAGGTGATCGGCTCGAAGAACTCGCACGCCTCCTCGATGGGCATGTCGAGCACCTCGGCGATGGTCTTTCCCTTGTAGTGCACCTCGAGAGTCTCGCGGTTGTACCGGGCGCCGTGACACACCTCGCACGGGACGTAGACGTCCGGCAGGAAGTTCATCTCGATCTTGAGCGTGCCGTCCCCCTGACACGCCTCGCAACGGCCGCCCTTGACGTTGAACGAGAACCGCCCCTGCTTGTAGCCCCGGACCTTGGCCTCGGTGGTCGCCGCGAACAACGTCCGGATCTTGTCGAACACCCCGGTGTACGTGGCCGGGTTGGACCGCGGGGTGCGACCGATCGGTGACTGGTCCACCTGGACCAGCTTGTCGAACGACTCCACCCCGTCGATGCGGGAGTGCCGTCCGGGAACCTGGCGCGCCCGGTTGAGCTGGTTGGCCAGCGAGGTGGCGAGGATGTCGTTGACGAGCGTGGACTTGCCTGAGCCGGACACGCCGGTGACTGCACACAGCACACCGCCCGGGAACACCACGTCGACGTTCTTGAGATTGTTCTCGCGAGCCCCGCGCACGTGGAGGACCTTCTCCGGGTTCAGTCCACGCCGCGTGTCGGGCACCGCGATCGACCGCCGCCCCGCCAGGTAGTCACCCGTGAGCGACTCCTCGCTGGCCAGCAGACCCTCGTAGTCCCCGGAGTGCACCACCCGTCCGCCGTGTTCGCCGGCCAGGGGGCCGATGTCCACGATCCAGTCCGCCGCGCGGATGGTGTCCTCGTCGTGCTCCACCACGAGCAGCGTGTTCCCCAGGTCCCTCAGCCGGACGAGAGTGTCGATCAGGCGACGGTTGTCCCGCTGGTGCAGACCGATGGACGGCTCGTCGAGCACGTAGAGCACGCCGGCGAGACCGGACCCGATCTGGGTGGCCAACCGGATGCGCTGGGCCTCCCCGCCGGACAGGCTGCCCGCCACCCGGTCCAGGGACAGGTAGTCCAGTCCCACGTCGAGGAGGAAACCCATGCGGGCCTGGATCTCCTTGAGGACCCGGCCGGCGATCATCGCCTGGCGGGAGTCCAGTTCGAGGCCGTCCAGGAACTCGGCGCAGTCCGCGACCGACATCCGGGAGATGTCGGCGATCGACCGGTCACGCCCGCCGGGGCCGGTCATCGTGACGGCGAGGATCTCCGGCTTGAGACGGGTCCCCTCACAGGCGGGGCACGGCACCTCCCGCATGTACCCCTGGTAGCGCTCCTTCTGCGACTCCGACTCCGTCTGCTCCAGTCGGCGTTTGAGGAACGACATGACGCCCTCGAACTTGGCGTCGTAGGTCCGGACCCGGCCGTAGCGGTTCTTGTACCGCACCCGGACCTTCGTCGACGCCCCTCCGAGCACCGCCTTGCGCACCTTGGCGGGCAGGTCCTGCCAGGGGGTGCGCAGGTCGAAGCCCAGGTCGTCGGCCAGTCCCGAGAGCAACTGCTGGAAGTAGTCGGCGCTCTGGCCCCCCGACCACGGGGCGATCGCGCCGTCCGCCAACGACCGCTCGGGATCGGGTATCACCAGGTCGGGGTCCACCTCGAGGTGCGAGCCGAGCCCGTCGCAGACCGGGCAGGCGCCATAGGGGGAGTTGAAGGAGAACGCGCGGGGTTCCAGGTCGTCGAGCCCGATCGGGTGGCCGTTGGGGCAGGCCATGTGCTCGGAGAACCGGCGCCGCCGGCCGGGGTCGGCCTCGTCGAGGTCCACGTAGTCGATGACGATCACCCCGTCCGCCAGTCCCAGCGCGGTCTCGACGGAATCGGTGAGCCGCTGGCGGGAGGAGGGTTTGGCGGCGAGGCGGTCCACGACCACCTCGATGTCGTGCTTCTCCTGCTTCTTGAGCGTCGGCGGCTCCGCGAGGGTGTGGAGTTCTCCGTCCACCCGCACGCGGTTGTACCCGTCGGCCGCGAGTTGGGCGAAGAGGTCGACGAACTCGCCCTTGCGGGTGCGCACGACCGGCGCCAGCACCTGGAACCTGGCGCCCTCCTCCCCCTCGAGGATCTGGTCGACGATCTGCTGAGGGGTCTGACGCGAGATCACCTCTCCGCACGTCGGACAGTGCGGAACACCCGCCCGCGCGTAGAGCAGACGCAGGTAGTCGTAGACCTCAGTGATGGTGCCCACCGTCGACCGGGGGTTCCGGTTGGTGGACTTCTGGTCGATCGACACCGCCGGGGAGAGTCCCTCGATGAAGTCGACGTCCGGCTTGTCCATCTGACCGAGGAACATGCGCGCGTAGGAGGAGAGGGATTCGACGTACCGACGCTGCCCCTCGGCGAAGATGGTGTCGAAGGCCAACGAGGACTTGCCGGAGCCCGACAAACCCGTGAAGACGATCAGGGAGTCGCGCGGGACGTCGATGTCCACGCCCTTGAGGTTGTGTTCCCGTGCGCCGCGGACGACCAGACGGTCCACCATGGGTACTCCTTCCGAGGGGGATGTCGCCACGGACCCGTGGCGGTGGCCGTGCGCGCCGCATGGCCGCCGTCCCGCAGACGAAGGTACCAACGAACCCCGACACGCTTACCACCACGAACCGCCGTCGCCGCCAGTAGCCTGCAATTATGTCGAATCCCACCGAGTTCGTCCCCGAGCACATCACCCTCACCGAGGGCTACTCCGGCCGCCTGGGTGGCCGCCTGACCGGTGAGCGCTGGACCGTCGGCCCGGCCCGGTTGTCCAAGATCTCCGTCGGGGAGATGGACAACAACGTCTACGTGATCGAGTCCGTCTCGACTGGCGCGGCACTCCTCGTCGACGCCGCGAACGACGCCCCCCAGCTCATCGCGCACCTGCAGGCGCACGCCCCCGGGGTGAGAGAGGTGGTCACGACCCACCTGCACGCCGACCACTGGATCGGCCTGTCGGAGACCGTCGAGGCCCTCGGCCTCACCACCATCGCCTCACCCGGTGACGCCGGGGACATCCACGTACCGACCGACCGCCACGTCTCCCACGGTGACGAGCTCGTCGTGGGGGACCTGCGCCTCGGGGTGATCGGCCTGCGGGGTCACACCCCGGACGGCATCGGGCTCCTCCTCCGCACCGAGGAGGGGACCCACCTGTTCCCCGGGGACTCCCTCTTCCCCGGCGGACCGGGCAAGACGGGCACCCGGGAGCAGTTCGACACCCTCATGGACGACCTCGAGTCCCGGGTCTTCGCCGTGCTCGAGGACGACGTGGTGGTCCACCCCGGGCACGGGGACGACACCACGCTCGGGGCCGAGCGTCCGAACCTCGGCACGTGGCGAGAGCGCGGCTGGTGACGCCCGACGGCACCGACCGACCGGCCGATCAGAATCGTTATCCGGCCCCCGTCACAGCTGATCGTCCCAGCGCATCACACAGGTCCGTAGGGTCCGTGGCGGGGGACGATCCTCCGACCGGAGGCGCCGGGCCGGGGTTTTCACTAGGTTCGACCACGCATCCCAATTCCCAGGAGGAACGATGATCCGACGACTCGCACGACCCATGCTCGCCACGGTGTTCGTCATCGACGGCGTGGAGACGCTACGCAATCCGCAGGCCCATGTGGCCAAGGCGGCCCCGCTCGTGGACAAGGCCGCACCCCTGGTGGAGAAGGGCGAGCAGGCCGTCAACGAGCACGTGACGACCTCCGTGCCGCCGGTCACCAAGGACACCGAGACCCTGGTCAAGGCTCTCGCGGGAGTCAAGGTCGGTGCCGGTGTGCTGTTCGCGCTCGGCAAGGCCCCCCGCCTGTCGGCCCTCGCCCTCACGGCGTCGCACCTGCCCACGACCGTCACCCGCAACGACTTCTGGGCGGAGTCCGACCCCGCCGCCAAGAGCCGCAAGACCACCGGTCTGGCGACCGACGTCGCCCTGCTCGGTGCGCTCCTGCTCGCGTCGGTCGACACCGCCGGCCAGCCGGGCCTGACGTGGCGTGCCCGCAAGGCCGGGGACAAGGTCTCGGCCAAGCTGCCCGGCGCCAAGGCCGAGTCCGTGGCCGCCGGCGCCGCCATCGCGGGGGTCGCCCACAACGTGGCCGACCACGCCCGCGGTGTCGC
>NZ_JAALDZ010000059.1:0-2877 GCF_014145125.1 Dietzia sp. CQ4
GGCGCCGCCGCCCGGGCGCGCCCCCGCTTGCGGGCCTCCTCGCGGACGCGGCGCAGCACCGTCGCGGGATCGTCCCACCCCACCCAGCCTGCCAACTGCCGGGCGTACTCGTCACGCAGGGCCGAGTCGCGGATGTCCGCCACCACCGGCACGGTCTGGCGGAGCGCCTCGACCCGGCCCTCCGCGTGGTCGAGATCGTATTCCTCGAGCATGGAGCGGATGGCGAACTCGAACATCGGCACCCGGGCCGAGATCAGATCGCGGACGGCCGCGTCGCCCTTCTTCTGGCGGATGTCGCAGGGGTCCTGACCGGCGGGGGCCACCGCCACGAAGGTGCGGCCGGAGAACTGCTGGTCCCCGGAGAACGCCCGCATCGCGGCCTTCTTTCCGGCCTCGTCGCCGTCGAAGGTGTAGATGATCTCGCCGCGGAAGTAGTTGTCGTCCAACATCAGTCGCCGGAGGGTGGACAGGTGGTCCTCACCGAACGCGGTGCCACACGCCGCCACGGCCGTGGTCACGCCGGCCGCGTGCATGGCCATGACATCCGTATAGCCCTCCACGACCACCGCCCGGCGCTGGGCGGCGACGTCCCGCTTGGCCAGGTCCAGTCCGAACAGCACCTGCGACTTCTTGTAGAGCATCGTCTCCGGCGTGTTCATGTACTTGCCCAGGGTGTCGTCCTCGAAGAGCTTGCGGGCGCCGAACCCGATCACCTCCCCCGCGAGATTGCGGATGGGCCACAGCAGGCGCCGGTGGAACCGGTCGATCAGCGTCCCCCGTGAGCTGGTCTTGGACAGTCCCGCCGACTCCAGCTCCTTGGGCTCGAAACCCTGCCGCATCAGGTGTTTGCTCATGGTGTCCCAGCCCGTGGGCGCGTACCCGCACCCGAAGCGCTCGGCGTGGGAGAGGTCGAAGCCGCGGTCGGTGAGGAACGCGCGTGCAATCTCGGCCTCCGCGTCCTGATGGAGTCGCTCGGCGTAGAACTTCTGCGCGGCGGCGTTGGCCTGGACCAGTCGCGAACGGGTCCCGCGGTCGCGCTGGATCACCTGCCCGCCGCCCTCGTAGGAGATGCGGTAGCCGATCCTGTCCGCGAGCTGCTCCACCGCCTCGACGAAGCTGATGTGCTCCATCTTCATGAGGAAGGCGAACACGTCGCCGCCCTCACCGGTGGAGAAGCAGTGGAAATAGCCGTGCTGCGGACGAACGTGGAACGACGGCGTCTTCTCGTCCTTGAACGGGGACAGCCCCTTCATCGAATCCGCGCCGCCTGGTTTGAGCGCGACGTACTCGCCGACGACCTCCTCGATGCGAGTGCGTTCGCGGATCGCGGCGATGTCCTGCTCCGGAATCCGCCCTGCCATGCCGCCCAGAGTAACCGCCCGGGCAGGAGACCGGCGTGCCCCCTGCGACGGGCCGATACGCTGGCCGCATGATCGCACCCCCACCCCGCCCCCTCGCCGTCCGGAGCCCACGGTCCCGCACGGTGGCGGCCGTCGCGCTCCTGTCGGCGTTCCTCGTCAGCCTGGTCGGGTGGGCGGCGCCCTCCGCCTCGGCGGAACCGCCGTCCCGGCTGCAGCAGCAGGTCACGGATTCCGCGGGCGTGCTGGGTGCGGATACCGCCGCCGTGGAGAGCCGGCTCGCCGAACTCCGGTCGACCGACAACATCCAGCTCTGGGTGACCTACGTCGACAGCTTCGACGGCGTGCCGGTCCAGCAGTGGGCGCAGGAGACGGCCCGCCTGTCCGACCTGGGCGCCTCCGACGTGCTGCTCGCGGTGGCCGTGCAGGACCGCGGTTACTGGTTCGAATCCACCGACCAGCGCGCGGACCAGCGGATCGCCGACCGGGACATCGAACCGCGACTGGCGGCCGGTGACTGGGCAGGTGCGGCCATCGGCGCGGCCGACGGGCTCGAACGACAGGGCTCCGGCTCCGGGCTCTCCGGTGGGGCCCTGCTGGGGATCATCGCGGTGATCGTCGCCGTCGTGGCCGCGGTCCTGCTGATCAGCCGCCGACGCCGGTCCACCCGCACGGCCAGGCAGGCCGAGTCCGCCCGCGAGATACCCGGCGACGACACGGCCCGGTTGTCGGCGCTCCCGGTCGAGGTCCTCGACGCCCGTGCGAGGGCCGGTCTGGTCGAGGCCGACCAGGCCGTGGACACCTCCACGACAGCGCTCGAGACCGCCGCCGGGGAGTTCGGCGACCTGAGGACACGCCCGTTCCGCGCCGCTCTCGACTCGGCGCGGGGCGAGGTCGCGACCGCGCACTCGCTGATCCAGCGGCTCGACGACGACATCCCCGAGACCCCGGACCAGCGCCGGGCGATGCTGCTCGAGGTGGCGGCCAGGGCCGAGCGTGCCGAACGCGTGCTCGAGGGCCAGTCCACGGCCTTCGCCGAGATGCGGGACCTGTTGATCAACGGCGCCGCCTCGGTCGACGCGCTGACCCGGCGCGCGGTCACCCTGCGCGCCAGGATCCCCGATGCCGAGGAGTCCATGGCGGACCTGCGATCCCGGTTCCCCGCGGCCGTGCTCGCCTCGATCGAGGACAACCTGACGATCGCCACCGAGCTGCTCGACGCCGCCGAGGCCGAGACCTCTCGCGCCCGCACCGCCCTCGCCCGACCGGTGGGCGAACAGGCCGAGGCCGTGGACGCCATCAGCTCGGCCGAGGAGGAACTGTCGCGCGCCGAGAAACTGGTCGACGGCGTGGACCACGCCGCGGACGACATCGCCGCCGCCCGCCGAGACCTCGGTGCACTGATCGCCGAGGTCGACGAGGAACTGGGCCAGGCCGCCCGACTCCTGCGGTCCCCGGACCTCGGCCGGAGCGGCCGGAGCCTGACCGACGCCGCCGCCGCCGCACGCGA
This sequence comes from Dietzia sp. CQ4, assembly GCF_014145125.1. Taxonomy (NCBI): domain Bacteria; kingdom Bacillati; phylum Actinomycetota; class Actinomycetes; order Mycobacteriales; family Dietziaceae; genus Dietzia; species Dietzia sp. CQ4. Next base: position 2,869 of record NZ_JAALDZ010000059.1, read on the forward strand.
CGCCCTCGA
>NZ_JAALDZ010000005.1:0-5982 GCF_014145125.1 Dietzia sp. CQ4
CCCCGCGCCCGCCAGCGCCCCCCGCGCCCGCCAGCGCCCCCCGCGCCCGCCAGCGCCATCGAAAAGAGCGTTCCGCGCATCTGCTCTCGGCCGATGGGTGCGGAACGCTCTTGTCGTTGTGGGTGGGTGTGCGTCGCGGGAGGTCAGTCGTTGGCGTGGAGCGCCTCGTTCAGCTCGACGCCCTCACGCTTCCACGGCACGGCCTCGACGGCGCCGGAGACGGAGTTGCGCCGGAACAGCAGATTGTCCATCCCGGAGAGCTGGCCCGCCTTGACGGGCTCGCGATCGGCCCAGGCCCCGGCCCGGACGTCCACCTTGGTCCCGGCGGTGACGTAGAGCCCGGCCTCGACCACGCAGTCGTCGCCGAGCGAGATCCCGATTCCGGAGTTGGCACCCAGCAGGCAGCGCTCGCCGATCGAGATGGTCTCCTTGCCGCCGCCCGAGAGGGTTCCCATGATCGACGCGCCGCCACCGACGTCGGAGTCCGCACCGACCACGACACCGGCCGAGACGCGTCCCTCGACCATCGACGGCCCGAGGGTGCCGGCGTTGAAGTTGACGAACCCCTCGTGCATGACGGTCGTCCCCTCCGCCAGATGGGCACCCAGTCGGACGCGGTCGGCGTCGGCGATCCGGACCCCGGACGGGACCACGTAGTCCACCATCCTCGGGAACTTGTCCACGCCGTAGACCGTCACCGGGCCGCGGGCGCGCAACTTGGCACGCACCATCTCGAATCCCGGTACCTCACAGGGGCCGAAGTTGGTCCACACGACGTTGGCCAGTGTCCCGAACAACCCGTCCATGTTGGCGAAGTGCGGCCGGATGAGGCGGTGGGAGATCAGGTGCAGCCGCAGGTAGGCGTCGTAGGCGTCGGTCGGGGCCTGCGTGAGGTCCTCGATCTCGACCCGCACCGCGACCCGCTCGACACCGCGATCGGCGTCGGGTCCGGTGAGGGGAGCCAGCTCCTCGGGGACCTCGTCACCCGACAGGATCCGGTGGCCCCCCTCGGAGGCCGCTCCGAGCTGGGGCGCTGGGTACCACACGTCGAGGACGGTGTGATCGGACGTCAGGGTGGCGATTCCGGTGGCCACGGCTCCGTGTGCACTCATGCCCCCGATGCTAGCGGTCGGCCCCGGCGCGTACCGGCCACGGGCATCTAAGGTGGACGCCGTGACCGCCGCCCTCGATCTGACCGCCGACCCGGTCGACCTCACCCGCGCCCTCGTCGACATCGCCAGTCCCTCCCGGGAGGAGGCGGAGATCGCCGGCGCCGTCCACACGGCGCTCGCATCCGTGGTCGCCGGTTTCACGGGTCCGGCCGCCGGGCGGACCGAACTCGTGCGGGACGGCCACCGCGTCCTGGCCCGCACCTCGAGGGGGTTGCCGACCCGGGTGGTGCTCGCCGGACATCTCGACACCGTCCCGGTGGCGGACAACGTCCCGTGCCGACTCACGGGTGAGGGAGCCGATCAGGTCCTGCACGGGTGTGGGACCGTCGACATGAAATCCGGCGACGCCGTGTTCCTCCACCTGTTCGCGACCCTGGCGGACTCCGCCGAGCTCGCGCACGATCTCACGTTGGTGCTCTACGACTGCGAGGAGATCGAGGCGACCGCGAACGGTCTCGGGTTCCTCGAACGGACCCACCGGGACTGGCTCACGGGGGACGTGGCGATACTCGGCGAGCCCACCGGCGGCCTGATCGAGGCGGGCTGCCAGGGCACCCTCCGGATCCGGGTCCACGCCCGCGGCACCCGAGCCCACTCGGCGCGGAGCTGGTTGGGGGACAACGCCGTGCACCGCCTCGCCCCGGTGCTGGCGGCGCTGGAGAGGTACGGACCGCGCTCGGTGGACATCGACGGCTGCGTCTACCGGGAGGGGCTGCAGGCCGTGCGGATGTCCGCGGGCGTGGCCGGCAACACCGTCCCGGACGAGGCGTGGCTCGACGTCAACTTCCGCTTCGCGCCGGACCGGGACACCGATGCCGCTCTCGCGCACGCCCTCGACGCGCTCGGGTTGACCGGGGCGGGCCCAGTCCCCGCCGACGGGGAGCCGCCGGGAGACCCCGGTCTGTACTGGGAACTCACCGATCTGTCCCCGGGTGCACTGCCCGGCCTCGGCGCCCCGGCCGCGGCCGAGCTGGTGCGCGCGGCGGGCGGACGGGTGCGGGCCAAGTACGGATGGACCGACGTGTCACGGTTCGCCGCCCTGGGCGTCCCGGCCGTCAATCTGGGTCCGGGCGACCCCGGCCTGGCGCACACACGGGACGAGCACTGCCCGGCCACCCAGATCACCGAGGTGGCCGAGGTACTCCGCGCCTACCTCACCACCTCCGGCTGACCCCGACCCGACACGACCCGCGCCCGACACGGCCCGGACCTGATACGACCCCGGACCCCGCGAGCCCGGACATCACGAGCCCGGACCCCACCCCAGTAGGAGACCACCCCTGATGGCACCGAACGATTCAGTACACCTGCGCGGCCCGCTCCTCCTGCGACGGGACAAGGGCGGCGATCGCACGACCACCGACCAACGGCTGTTGGACACCAACCAGGACACCGACTGGTTGCACACCGACCCGTGGCGGGTCCTGCGCATCCAGAGCGAGTTCGTCAACGGGTTCGGCGCGCTCGCGGAGCTGCCCGACGCGGTGAGCGTCTTCGGGTCCGCGCGGACCCGCCCGGGTGATCCCGCCTACGAACAGGCGGTGGAGCTGGGGCGGGCGCTCGCGGAGGCGGGTTACGCGGTGGTCACGGGCGGCGGACCGGGTCAGATGGAGGCGGCCAACAAGGGCGCGTGGGAGGCGGACGGTGAGTCCGTGGGCCTGGGGATCGAGCTGCCCATGGAACAGGGGATCAACCGCTGGGTGGACCTGGGGCTGCACTTCCGCTACTTCTTCGTCCGCAAGACGATGTTCGTCAAGTACACGCAGGCGTTCGTCTGTACCCCGGGCGGCTTCGGCACCCTGGACGAGTTCTTCGAGGCCATCACCCTGGTCCAGACCGACAAGATCACCCGGTTCCCGATCGTCCTGCTGGGAGTGGATTTCTGGACCCCGCTGGTGGACTGGATCCGGGGAACCCTGGTCGAACAGGGGATGATCTCGGCGTCCGACCTCGACCTGTTCCTGGTCACCGACTCCGTGGCCGAGACGGTGGAGTACATCCGCGAGGCGCACCACCGGGCCGCGCTGACCGCCGAACAGCGTGAAGACCTGTACGGCGAGGAACACCGGGGGGTCGAGCGTTGATGGCACCGGTTCCCGGCCGTCGGGTCTGCGTCTACTGCGCCTCCTCGACCCACGACCCCGGGCTGCTGCAGATCGCCACCGAGGTCGGCAACGGGATCGCCCGTCGTGGATGGTCTCTGGTCTCCGGCGGCGGCAACGTGTCCATGATGGGCGCGGTCGCCGAGGCGGCGCGGGACGGCGGAGCCCGGACCGTCGGCGTCATCCCCGAGGGGCTGCGGGTGCGTGAGGTGGCCGACACCGCTGCGGACGAGCTCGTGGTGGTCACCACGATGAGGGAACGCAAACGCGAGATGGAGGAGCGCTCGGACGCGTTCCTCACCCTGCCCGGGGGGATCGGCACGATGGAGGAGATGTTCGAGGTGTGGACGTCCGCCTCGCTCGGGTTCCACCACAAGCCGGTCGTGCTCTACGACCCGATCGGCTTCTACCGACCGCTGTTGGACTGGGTCGGCGGGCTCGTCGAGTCGGGGCTGGTCAAGCCGCAGGCGTTCGACAGCCTCGTGGTGTGTGACGACCTGGAGGCGGCGCTCGACGCCTGCGGAGGCCGGCGGTGACGCCACCGGGCGCGACGCCGCCTCCGACGCTCTGCGGGCGCCCCGTCCCGGTGGACCGACCTCTGGTGATGGCGATCGTCAACCGCACGCCGGACTCCTTCTACGACCGTGGAGCGAGCTTCACCGACGTGGCGGCGATGCACCGGGTCGACCGGTGCGTGGAGGACGGCGCGGACATCCTCGACATCGGTGGGGTCAAGGCCGGTCCCGGCGAGCTGGTGGACGCCCGGGAGGAGCTCCGGCGGGTGGTGCCCTTCATCGAGGCGGTCCGGGACAGACACCCGGGCGTGGTCATCTCCGTGGACACCTGGCGCGGCTCGGTCGCCCGCAGCGCCCTGTCCGCCGGCGCCGATCTGGTCAACGACACCTGGGCGGGGCACGATCCCGAGGTGCTGACCGCCGCCGGCGAGGCGGGGGCGGGGTTCGTGTGCTCCCACACCGGGGGTGCGGTCCCGCGCACCCGGCCCTTCCGGGTGGGATACCCCGACGTCGTCCTCGACGTGGTCTCGGAACTGTCCGCTGCCGCCGAACGGGCACTCGCCGCCGGGGTCCCCGAGGACGGGATACTGGTCGACCCCACCCACGACTTCGGCAAGAACACCTTCCACGGTCTCGAGCTCCTGCGGCGGATGGACGAGATCGTGGCCCTCGGTCATCCCGTCCTGATGGCGCTGAGCAACAAGGACTTCATCGGCGAGACCCTGGACGCGGGAATCGACGACCGCGCCGAGGGCACCCTGGCGGCGACCTCCGTCGCGGCGATGATGGGCGCCCGCGTGTTCCGCACCCACGACGTGCGTGCGACGCGCCGCTCGGTGGAGATGGTGGCCTCCATCTTGGGAACCCGCCCACCTGCGCGAACGGTCCGCGGGCTCGCCTGACTCGGGCGGGTCCACCGCCGCGAGGCGTGTGCCAGACTGGAGGCCCGGCCCGGACCAGAGAGAGGCTCCCGCGCATGCTCACCATCGTCATCTATGTGGTGGTCACCCTGATCGTGGCGGCGGCGCTCTACGCCCTGTCGATCGTGGTCTTCGGCCGTTCGGAACCGCTGCCGGCGGTGGCGCGGGGACACACGGTCACGATGCTGCCCGAAGGGCCGCTCACCGGCGACGATCTGCGATCGGTCCGATTCGGGATGTCCGCGCGGGGGTACACGATGTCGGAGGTCGACTGGGCGCTCGAGGAGGCGGCGACGGAGATCGACAGGCTCCGCGCGCGACTCGCCGGGGAGGGAAACGTCGGGGAGTCCTCCGACGGGGCGGACCCAGAACGCGCTCCCGCGTCCGGGCACGGTGTGACGCGCTAGAATCGGCAACATCCACTCAGCGATACCGCACGTGGGCCCGGCCGTCCTCACAGGACGCGGCCCACTGCCAAGGACGAAGGGAATCGACCCGATGGCGGCTATGAAGCCCAGGACCGGTGACGGACCGATGGAAGCGGCCAAGGAGGGCCGCGGGATCGTCATGCGCGTCCCTCTCGAGGGTGGCGGACGCCTCGTCGTGGAGTTGACCCCCGACGAGGCGAAGTCGCTCGGCGCGGAGTTGACCCAGGCCATCTCCTGATCGTCCCCTGCTCTGGCGAATCGACGCACCCGGCCCACGCGGCGGGTGCGTCGATTCGGTTCCACGGAAGGTTCTCCCGATGTCCGAGGTCCCCTCGCGTCCACTCCCCACCGTTCGCGTAGCTCGCGGATCGGACCCCGCCACCGGATGGTCACTGGTCACCCGGGCCCCGGAGGAGGGCCGACCCCTCCGCGGCCGCGCCGTGGAGGCGCGGACGAGCGCGGTCGACGGCCGGCCGGTGGTGGAGGTCGAGATCGACGCGACGGCTCCCCGTCCCGGATGGTCGGGAGCGGTGGACGTCGGCATCGGGTACCGCCGGGCGGGTGCGGCCGTGGCCAGACACCTGCGGGATGCGCGGCGGACCGACGAGGTCGGGGTGTCCGTTCCCGGAACCGTCCCGCCCGACCGGGTCGGCGATCTGGTCCTCGGATACCTGTTGGGTGCGCGCGGTCAGGACGTGTTCGCCGCCGACCCGGCGCCGGTGGCGCCGGACCTGGTGGTGCGGGTCTCGCCGGGATCAGGGGAGGACGACGACGAGGTGGTCGTCCGCGACGCGGTCGCCGCGGCCGAGGAGGCCGCCCGTGCCACCGCCCTGGCCCGCGACCTC
>NZ_JAALDZ010000060.1:0-20498 GCF_014145125.1 Dietzia sp. CQ4
ACCAACTCGCCGGACCCGCGGTACCGACAAGCCCTATCTGCCACCTGATCCCGTCGTCGACCTGCCTGGGACCACCGGGAAGCGGTGACCTCTCGAAGGCGGTTCACCCGGTATTTTCCCTTCCTCATCCCTCGGCGAGTTCCCGGAGGATTGCGGATGATCCGCGCGAGTTGACCAGGATCATGGGCAAGCCGCCGCGGTGATCTCTGATGTATTCCGTCGCCGCGTGTTTCGCCGACGCCGCGACGACGACGAACACATCAGCGTTCGAACTGAGCGAGGCTAACTGTTTGCTTCCGACGTGATCGGATGTCGTCCGCACATCGAGTCCCGGGACCAGTCGCCGGAGTACCTGAGCGGCGCGGATGATCGCGGACTCCGTGAGCGAATAGAGCGCCACCACACAGCCTTCGAGGTGGCGGTACGGAGTCGCTGGGTCGTCGCCGACGGCGTCGAATTCAGCTGGAAGGTGGATCTCGAGTTCCTCGGCGATCAATCGAAGACCTTCGATATCCGCCAGGCTGAGGCTGGATCGCACCGGCCGCAGCACATCGAGTGCGCGGTAGAACAACTGTGTCTTCGCTTCGAGCGCGAACGCTCGGGGGCTGGCAGTGGCGACCTGGAGCACATCGACCGTCCAACTCGCCGTGACTGCGGACGTGGCTGCGTGAACGACGTCTTCCGTCCACAGGAGTGCCGAGGTCACAAGGTTCTGCCCCGCGTCGGACGCCGCGAGGTACTCGAGGAGCGCCACGGTCTGCAGACGGATGCCCGAGGTGTTCTTCTGACTGACGGCGAAGCACGCGAGAACGCGTTCGCAAAGTTCGGGGCCCCCTTCACCCGCGAAGAGCGAAGAGTGCGCCGCCATGAACGCGCCGCCGTGGTCCCCGAATCGGGCCAGCGCATCCTCATCCAACGTCGAGAGGCATTCGGCGACCGATGGCGCATCGAGTGGATGCCATTCCGCGGCGGTGCCGAAGTCGACGTGCATGTTCGCGGAATCGTTCGACCTCAGAGCCTGGAACCAACCATGCCACCCGAGGCTGCGTTGCGGGCTCATGTAGTTCTTCAGCCACTCCAGATCGCTTCGGACCACGGCATCGTGGTTCGACGTCTCCGCCCTCAGTCCGGATTTCTCGATAAAGTCAGCCACGTCCGCGACCAGGTGTGAATTCTCCACTTCGCGGAGGCACGCGAGGAGAAGAGCGGCAACCTCGGCCGACGGAGACTCAACGAGACCGCAAGCAATCGCTGAATCGAACTCGCCTTCCATAATGAGTCGGTGGATTTCGTCGGTCGTGGAACGGACCGGTTCGGTGCTGGTAGACGTGGGTTCAGTATCGGCGGAGGTGGAATCGGAGGGGATCAGGGTGCGTAGGCGTTCCGCCAATTCCGGCGAGAGGGCCTGCGCCTGCTCGATCAGCCGCTCCAGGGTGCTCCCCGGAGCGCCTCGCAACAGTGCGAACATGAATTCGACGACGAGCGACTCGTGGGTCCTGGATGCACCCCCCGACGTGAGGGTTCGAAGGCCGGCAGGGATCTGCTCGGCGGCCCGGAGAACCGACTCACCGTCCTCTGTCGAGTCGGCCGACGCCAGATATCGCTCGTAGACCGCGTTCTGCAGAAGGCGGGTGACACCCAGAGGTCGACGCATCAGGAGCACGTGCTCCAAATCCTGGTCGGCGAAAACCGCGTCCGTGTCCCCCAGTGCGGCGTGTACGCGAAGACGGAGAAATGCCAGGTTCGAATAATCGAGGTCAACGTACGACTCGAGCTCGCGAAGGCAGTCGAACGCGACGGTGCCATCTCCGACGCTGATGGCATGGCCCAGGTCGTCGAGGATCTCGACGGTGGTCCGGGGTGAATCGAACTCGGAGCGAGGACGATCCCACAGCAGTCCGGAAAGGGTCCGGAGCGCTTCACGGGTCTCGTCGCGAGCCATCCCGTTTCCGCGTGGCAGCACCTCGAACCGAAGTGGGGGAACGTCGTCCTTCTCGAACATCTTATCGAACGGATCGCCGGGGTGGAGGCGTCCTCTGCTGCGAGGTAGGTCGCTGAATGTCGGTCCCACCCATGCATCCAGGAGTTTCAGTAGTTCCTTTCGCTGACGTGGTGAAGAAGCGAATCCGTACCAGTAGAGTTTCCCGTCGATCGCTCTCGGGAGAAAGCCGACCTGCCCGTTCCTGATCGCATCCTTCCAACTGTCGATGGATGCCAGATAACCGGCCGGCAATGTGGCCGGCTTGATGTCGTTGCCTGTCCCGAAGAACACGTCATCGTCCATTGTCGATGCCTTCGTATAGCGCATTGTATGCGATTCGCGCTTCGGCGATCGCGTGCGGGTCGCTCGTCAACGTCACGCCTTCTGCATTGACCGCTTGGCCGAAGTGGGTGAAATTCATCGACCCCTGGAGATGGAAGCGGTCCCCCAGGATGCCTTTGTCGTGGACCGTGGGGTGGATTCGAACGGTCGGTCGGGAGCCATGAAGGCCGACGTTCTCGAGTCGACGTAGAGCGACGCTGTTGCTGTCGGCATCGCGGGTCAGCACTCGGACGTCGCATCCGCGATCGGCGAGTTCGATCAGCACCTCGGTCAGGCGGATCCTCCTCGAAGGGAGACCGGGCAGGATGGTTTGGAACTGCCCCGCGGTGTTGTCGATCACGTCGATGTCCGAGATCCACGGAGACAACACCCAGAGTTGCCGTGACGGGACGAGAAGTTCCGTGACCAGGAGATTCTGCATCAGGTCAGTGAGGATCCGGGTCTGTCCGCGGCCTGCAGTGGTGACACGCCTCATGCCGACACCTCCGCCAACTCGAGTGTCACGATCACGTTGCCGTTTGCCCGGTGGTCGGTCTCGACGACCCGGGGGAACACGTTGAGGTAGTCGGTGACGACGGGTTCGACACAGAGATCGACTAGCAGGTCGGCGAGTAGGTCGGCTTGCGTGGGAGTGGCGAGGACCTGCACGGTTCCGGTTCGCGCAAGAGTCTCCCTCACACGTTCTCCGACGGCCTCGGTAATCCAGTGCGGTGGATCGCCGGCGTCGACGACCGAGCGCAACACATCCGGAGCCGCAGGCAGAGTCTCGACGAAGGGATTCCACGCGCTGAGCGGTTCGGCTCGGAGTTGCCAACCTCTGGGCCAGAGCATGCTCTGGACCGCATCGATACGTTGACGTTCGTCTATGCCTGCCGTGAAGACCAGTCCCGGATCGAGATCGCCCCGCGACCGCATCAGGTATGCCCATGTCCGTGGTGGGATCTCGACGCCGAGGCGCCGTTCCTCCGCCTTCCATTCGGTCGTGACGGTGGCCAGGGCAATGTCGGTCGCTTCAGTCGATCCGGGCCGTAGTACCCGACTCGCGAGCGACGTCACCACCGAATGCTCGGCTCCGTAGATGCCGGCCTGCCGGAGACCGTCCCGGATCCGTCCGAGTGCATCGACGCGCGTGGCCTGATCGGGTGCTGATCGGTAGTCGTTGACCAGACCGGACCATACGGTGTCGGTCGCCACCATATCGATGATCCGTTGCAGGTGGGTGTCCACCAGTTCGGATGTACCCGGTTGTGTCGCGCGGAGTACGAGTCGGAGGAAACGGCGGGGATCAGGGCGGACCCGTGCAGCGAGGGCCTCGACAAAACCACCGCCGCCGATGGAGGACTCGGTCAGCCAGATCTCACCGATTCGATGCTGTCCGTCCTGGTCGTAACCCGGTTCGACGTCGACGATGATGCTCTCGGGGTCGTGTTCCGGGCAGATCTGTCTGGCGGCGACCAGCGCCGCGTGGCCGAGAGTCGAGAGCGTTCGGTCTCTCACCCATCGCTCGAACGCGGTGGGATCGGGCGACCAATACTGCGTCGCCAGGACGTCGAGTCGGGTGGCTATCACGGGATTCCCCAGGGCTTCCCGGAGTCGGGTGCCCAATCGGGACAGGGTTGCCGACTCCGATTCCACTTCGCTGGACACCCGGAACATGGCGTCGAGAGTCTCGTCGAGCCCCTTATCGAAAGAGTCGTGGATCGCTTCGTATGCTTCGGAGAGGGTGCACTGTTCCCGCACGGCCGTGGTGAGGAGCATGGCTTCCAGACACTGGTGAAGCCAGTCGATTCGGAAACTATTCAGGAAGGTCGACAACTCGGCGTCCGTGAGTAGGACGTGTTTGAACCAGGCGCTGCGTAGGCCGGGAAGAAGATCGTCCGGTATGGACAGATCCACCGGTAGGTGGACTCGGATGCGCAATCCGTCGACCTCGAAGGTCGAGCCGATCGCGGCCGGTTCGCCATGCAATGCGAAGGTCGCATTGCTCCGCTGCTCGTCTCCCCCTTCGAGGAACATCGTCGCAGTCGAACCGACGGCAGCCCGATGAACACTTACGTGGGAGTTCTGGGCATGAAGGAAGAATCGAGCGTCGTCGATCAGACGTCCGACGGGATCGGCATTCGGTGTACGGATACCGAGGCCTGCACCCATCTCTATGAACTGTGAACGCCACTCCATCGTCGCGTTGGACGAATCCTTTACCTCCTCAGGAGGTAGTTCGACCAGCACCTCATCGGGACGAACCACCGTGATGGATGTGAGGTGCCCGTCGACATCTACGGTGCACGGGTCCTCGATCCCGTACTGGCGCAGGAACGTGCTGAGTTCCAAGACCGGGTCAGTCACGCCGAGTGGAATGGGAATCCAATGCCGGTGATCGAGATTGCGGGTTGCGAACCGGCGTGAGACTCGACCGGGCGCGTACTCCCGGAGCATCTGACCAAGTCCAATCGCTTGTAGTTCACGGTCGGTTTCCCGATCGGTCTGCGGTGGCAGGCTGACGATGGTTTCGGGCAGCGAGAGTTCGCTGAAGAGGTTCACAGGGAAGAAGTCGGGTAGGGGGTTGGCCCCCATGAGATCCGCGAACTCTAGTATGGAGGACGGATTGGCCACTCCCCAATTGTGGAGAAGTCGGCGACGCAAGGTGGGGATGGCCTGGAGCATAAGCGACCTGGGCGGATGCCATAGGATCTCATTAGCTTCTGAATCGGAGAGGCCCAGGGCGTCCTGCACCCATAGTCGCAGACTTCGTTGGCGGCTCGGATTGCAGAGCATTTCGGCGAGAATTCGACCGGCCTTTTCTTGAGTCTCCCGACCTGGTTCGGCGAAACTCTTGGCCGGCTTCTGGCCCAGTGCTGTCCAAGCGGTTGTCGTCGGCGGGATACCCTGCTTCCGCAACTGGTTGGTCAGCCAGTCGATCATCGCGATGGTGGCTTGCATACGGAGTACCGCGCGGTTTCGGATAGGCAACACGAGTTCGGGAATGATCGGATCGAACAGTGTGTCCCACGATTCGTACACCGCGCGATCGCGGCCGTAATCGGAGAGCACCACTATCGTGTATGGCCGCATGGTCCGCTTTCGTCCCGCGCGGCCCTTCCTCTGAAGGAAGGGGGCCACCCCGCGGGGAGCCTTGTGTTGGATGACGATCCCGACGTCGGGATCGTCGAAGCCGACTTCGAGCGAGGCTGTCGCGACGATGAGTTGACTGTCCGCCGAGACACCTGAGTCCTGGGAAGTGGTTCTGCTGACGCGTAACCCTTCACCGGTCTTCGCGAACCTGTGGCCGATGATGCTCGGGAGATCCCAGAGTTGACCCGCACGACGCTGACGGCTGACATCGTCGCCGTCGGATCTGGCCCGCACCGAAGCCAGCGGAGGTTTGACCGATTTGGCCTTGCCGTACGCGTATCGCTGGCCTTCGGCATCGAGGAGGTAGGAGAACAGGCGGTTGGTCACGTCGAGGTCGTCCGTGAAGACGAATGCCTTCGTGCCATAGAAACCTGCTGAAATCCGACTGGTCGGCTCATCTTGCACACGCGGGAGGAGCATCGATGTCTGGATGGTGGATGACAGGACAGATGCTCCGCTGGTCGGGTCGCTTCGGAGGGCAAGCAGGTACTCCGCGCCCTCGTATTCGAACTCGTCGGATGCGGGTTCGATGCTGGTGATCAGGTGGTCCTCGACCCCTGTGAGGTTCGCCATGTGCCGGATCGGATTCGTCAGGGTCGCGGAGAGTCCGACGAACGTAATCGGTGCCTGAATCCTGTGATGCCACCGGCGGAGTACGAGGGCGGCCTGCGCGCCTGCGGCTCCGTCGTACGTATGGATCTCATCGAGAAGGATTAGGCGGGGTTTCTTGTCCGCCGGTACGTCGATACCAAGCGGCCGGGATATGTTCAGGTCCGAGAGACCGCGGTTGAGCATCTCTGTCGTGACGAAGAGCAGGTCAGGGGGAGACTTCTGCATCGACTTTCGGGTGAGGACGATCTGGTCCTCAGTGAACGACCGCCGGCATGTGCTGCAGAGCAGATGCTCTATTCCGGCATCGATGTCGTCGTCAGGCCAGACGAGTTCGCCTCCACAAGGGGTGTAACCATCTCCCGGGCAGCGCATTTGCGGTGACGCCATACCGTGGGGTCGCTTGGTCCAGCCACGGTATGGAGTCCGTGCATCTCTCGCGCTGGTGGGGGTACTGCCGTAGAGCGCGCCCACTGTCATCGACCGCCCCCATGACTTCTTCCACACCTGACCCAGTCGGCAGACATGGGCGAAGGCCGTGTCCAACTGGTCCTTGAGGAGTTCGGTGCGGGGATATACCGCGAGTGCTCGCGTCCATGCGGACGCGTCGGAGATGCTGGCGAGATAGCTGAAGGCCGGGAGATAGAACGCATTCGTCTTCCCACTGCCTGTGCCGGCGCCGACCACGGTCGCGGTCGTGGTGCGATTCTCTAGAGAGTTCAGGATGTGCCTCGTGGCCTGAACCTGGAAGCCGCTGAGCAGATCGTGGTTGCCGTCGCGTTGGGTCATTGCGTCGAGGACCTGACGGTAGGCATCGACGGGGCCGTCGACTCCCTCGAGGGCGGTGATCCAGGGTTGATCACGCCTGGGATAGAAACGCGGTCTGCGAGCGTAGCGGAAATCGGCGATCAATTCGGTGCCTGACTGCCAAGCTTGACCAAGGAAGGTCTGCCGGAGCCGAGCCATGAGTCGGATCGTCTCGCCATTTCGCGTGCGCCATCTTCCCGGTGACGCGCTTGAATCGTGTACCAGAAGCGCACGAGCGGTCATGGCCTCGATTACGTCGTCGGCGCTCAGATCCCACTCGTGGCGTGCCAGGAGTTCCTCACTGATCACGTTGCGCAGTTCGTCGGTGCTGAAGCCGCCGTCGACGACGCCCCAGCACAGAAGCGGGTCCTCCAGGGACTCCAGTCGATCCAGGATCCCGGCCAGCAGGGCGGGCGTCATACCAGACGCACCTTGAAACGATCCATGATGCCGAGTCTACGAAGTTTCTCGACGCGCTCAGGAGTGAACCAGGTCAGCGAAATACCGGCTGACGTCTGCGACTCGATGATGCCTTCGGCTATATCTGAATCAACCACCTCGCCGATGCGTTCGCCGCACCGCCGCATGGCCTCGATGGCATCTCTGTAGGTCTTGACAGAACCGCGGCCAGGGACCTTCCTGTTGCGCAGCGCGAACAATTTGCCGTCCGCTGACTCGAATTCTGCGCGAATGTCCTCCACGTCGATGCCGCCGTTTGCCAAAGCTTCCACGAGTTCCTGGTCGATTGCCGGCTGGGGTTGGTTCACATAATCGTCCCAACCAGCCACGACTATGTTCTTCAAGTTCTGAGCGTATTTCTCGGCAGACGCCACACACGCCCTGGCGAAGTCCAGGTCCTCATCTGCTCGCAATCCGGGAAGTCTGACCGCGAGTTCACGGAGTCGCTTGGCGACCTCCACGCCGTTTTCTTCGAGATCTTCAGGGATCTCGACATCGACTTGTTGGAGCTCGACGAGGGCGGCGTTGAGGGCGGCCAGATCCGACAGAGGTGGCCGGGCCAGCCGTTCCCGAAGTTCAGTGAGTTGCCCGGTTCTGACCTTGACCCGGTGTGCGTCGTCGGCGACATCGGCGTGGGCCCGAAGGCTCTGGATGGTGCTCTGCAAACTCATGCTGGGTCCTCCGCTCCGACTTGGTCTTCTCGGGTCACGGGGAGTGGGATCGCATCCGCGATTGCGGCGAGGTCGGTGACAAGTCGGTCGCGAGCCCCCGCGTACTCTCGCTGGACGTCAGAGTCGGAAGTGTTCCGCAGGCTCTGCTTGAGCGACCGCACGGTGTTCCCGGCGAGCCGTAGCCAGGTGCTGACGCGCTGCGCGGGTTTGTCCCAGTCGCCGTTGAGTAGTTGGTATTTTTCTTCGACCGTCAACTGGCCCCACCGGCTGAGTTCCGCAAACTTGGTCTTGACCTTGCGTTCGTCACTCTGGGAGACCGCCTTCGCGGCCGCCTTTAGCGCATCTGGATTGATTCCACCGGGAAGGTCGCCGGCCGTCGCCCGTTCGTAGACCAGGTCGAGAAGTTCCGTGGCCACGGCGTTGAGTTCGCCGCCCAGGTCGGAGAGATTCGGCACGAGCCTCGACGCTTCCTCATACAATGTGTCGACTTCCGCCAATCGGGCCTCGATCACCGAGACCGAGGAGTTGACGAGATCGGGCGTCGAGTCGGGCCATGATACGACTCCAGGCAATGAGCGAATCACCTTCGCAAGTTTGTTCACATCGAGGGCGAGGGGCTTACCGGCGCCCTGGCTGAATGACGCGTGTCGGAGTAGGCGCAATTGGAGTTGAGCACGACTGACGCGGGTTTGCTTGCCGCCGGCGGTCTCATTTAGCAGGAAGTCATGGAGAGAGTGGAGTTTGGGTCTCTCCTCCAGGTCACTCCGTTGTGGGACTGTGGCGAAAAGTGCTCGAATGCGATTTGCCGTGTCGGACTTGAAAGCACTGGGAACTCCGAGTGCTCGTGCGATTTCCAACAGTATGTCGACTAAGCGAACCAATTCGGTATCGTCTGCAGGATTCTCCGGCGGGAGAAGGATTTCGGCGACCCTTGCCTTCCATCGGTCAACGGCATTTTCGGCGAGTCGTTGTAGTCGTTCGCCGTCAGGTACCTCTTCCCAACTGTTTTTGTGGTTCGCCCAGGCGAGCGCCCTGAGTGCTCGTAGCGTTTCGAGATCAGTCCGGTCGATTGGAAGGACTGCGTCGGCGAGTTTCTGCTCCGATAACTCGACCGATTTCGCATCGAACCCAGGTGTCAGCAGCTTGTCGTTTCGCCAGAGGCTGTCGCCACCGTAGCCGTCTTCGAATAAGAGTCGTTGCCGAATCGTTTGGTAGACAATATTTCGCAGTTCGTTTCTATCGCTCTGTTGGATGTTGCCGGTTGCGCCCCATCGGTCGACCGCCCGCACGAGTTGCGGATCCAGGTCGACCGCTCGCGGGGTTCGTTTCGGGTTCGGAGTCGGGGCGGGTGACGGGGGTCGGGGTTCGGTGATCTGCGAGGGGCGTCCGGAGGTCGGCCGTGCACCTGCACGGTTGAGATTCTCGATCGGCGGGATGGAGAAGGCTTCATGAATAGTTGGCGCGAGATTCTCGGCGCCTTCTCCCGTGCCCCAGAAACGAACCAATCGCAGGCGTCGTTCGGAGAGTTCCTCGTTCCCCGGTGACCGCAACTTGACCTGTTCCTCGATATTGGACAACCGATCAGTTGCGCCGGCGCGGAACTCGATGGCGAAGCGCTCACTCGGGAATCGGCCATTCTCGATCTCGACCTGCTCGTGAAGCAGGACTGGCCGAAGTGCACGAGTCAGGACTGTGCGGGCGACGAAATCTCCGTCGGATGACTGGCTTCCGATAGCCCGATCGAGGGCGACCGAGTTGAAGGGAAAGAGTCCGTACCCGTCCGCCTGGCCGAACGCGGAGTGGCACTCCGCGTTCACAGGGCATTGCTCGCAGGCGTTCGGGAGGGGGTCCCCGTGCGCGTGGGCACCTTCCAGATGTGTTGCGCCGACCCGAACGGCATTCAGGTACCTGGAAGCGAATCCTGCAGGATCGAACGAGACGTCTGTTCCCTTTGGCAACTCCAGGTCAAACACTTTATACGTGCGTGTGTACACGGTTTCTGGCATCTGATTGACGAAGTAACCACTCGTCACTGCCATAACGACCCTCATTGGACAGAGTCTGTGGCTTTCGGTCGAGATGAGCGTGATGGCATCGATTAGTCCGCCCTGGATTCCCTGGAAGATTGAGAAATCCTCGATGAGCAATAGGAGTTCGAGACCTTGCTCATGCATGTCTACGCGAACGTCAGTGAGGATTTGCTTGAGATCGTCACCACCGATGCCGAAGACCTCGCTCACGGATGGACCGAGTTGCTCGCTGATCATTTTGGCTGCGAGTTCGCGGAGTGATCGTTCACTCGTCAGTGCGGCGGCGACTTCTCGTGCAGCGTGGCCCGCTCTGTTAACGTCGTCAACCGGGAGGTTCAGGTCGTCGGCAGTGAAGCCGAAGGCGTTTTCCTTGTCTTCAATGCCCTTCCCTGAGAGTTTTTCCCTGACTAGGCGCGCAATAGGGCCATTCTGGTTCAATAGGCGAGTTCTGAACACATCGTCGCCGAAAAGTGCAGGGAGGCCACTCGGTGAGGCCAGGTAGGTGCGGAGTTCGATCTCGTCCGGAGACCCGTCGTTACGAATACCGCGGGTTTCGATATTGACGGCGAGTGCGTTCCGGAGTTTCAGTTGTGCGGTTCTCTCGTCCGCGGCGGCGTCTACCGCGGTGGCGACTCTCGATCGGAGTTCGTCCGCACGTTCCCCACTTGCGTGTTCGAGTATCAGTTCGAGAATTCCACGAAGCGACATACGGTGCTTCGGGACGAAAATGAGTCGAGTGGTATCGTTAATTTCAAGGTTCGTGCGAAGCCACCGTATGAGATGCGACTTCCCGGTGCCTGATTTCCCGAGGATAGGAATTATCGGCAGGTCGGCTGGTTGTGCCTGCACGGCTTTCAGCAGGCTTCGTTCGTCGACGACGGAGGCTCTGCCACCCTTGTCAACATGGTCTCGCTGGGCGATCGGAATTGTGGTGTGCGTTGCCAGGAAGACGGCGTCGCTGGTGCTCTCCGCCTCGACCGGGATGATGCTGGACGTCTGCTGTGCATCCCAGCAGGCTGCTGGAAGCGCTCCGCGCCAACTCACTTCGGACCTCCTGGCATAACGATGGCGTGGGTTGTTCGCGAATCCTCGAAGCGGGACAAGCGGATTCCCTGGGCGTCAGGAAGTGTTTCGAACTGGATCAGCCCGCGTTCTTCAAGGATCCGCAACGCCTGGCCGACGGAACTGTCGGCGCAGTTGGAGAGTATCCCCGGATCTGGATCGCTTCCGAGGAGGGATGTCAGCCCGGAACGCATAGAACCGCCATGGAGGACAGGAATCGCACGACCGATGAGTTCCAGGAGTTCATGGATCGGGATCCGCGCGTCGGGTAGGTCCCGGAGTGAGTCTTCGATTGCGGTAACTGGTAGAGGAACGACACCGGACGCATCCTTCATGATCGAGGGGGTGGCCAGACCCAGAGCGACTATCCAGCGGGATGCCGCCAGCCAGCGCGTGTCATTTACTATCGGCCACGATTCACGTTCCGACGTGTTTAGTTGATCCGCTTGGAGTTCCTGCAAGTTGTCCGTCCAGGATAGTGGTTGTCCGAGAGCGTCCTGCGCCATTGCCCAGGTGAGAGCCCTGTTGAGATCCCGAGCACCATACGTATGACCCTCGCCGGGTTGTGTCGCCCAGATATCGCCATCACGTTCGAGATCAAACACGCGGGTCTGAAGGAGTCGCCGAAACTCTGCGCGGTCGAACGGGGATTTCGGTGTCGGGACCAGTGAACTCAACGAAAGTGTGCCGTCGGATCCCTTGTCGATCACACCTATCGCCCTGAGGGAGGACAGCGTGTTGGTGACTCCGCTCGCGGCGTCGGCACCGGGGTTGAGGCCTTCCGGTTTGAATGTCTCGATGAGATCGTCCTCGGTGAGTGAACGTCGAGATTCGAACAGGTAGTTCACGATGGCACGGCCGAGTCCCGGCAGCGTACGTGGAGGATTGAGTACGGCCATCACATTCTCCTTAGAAAGTCAGAAAGCATAGAGAACGGGACACGAATGGACTTCACCGTTTGATCGGAATACTGCGGGTCTGGCGTGTCTTCCGGAAGCACCACGATTCGAAGCGACCCCGTCTCGCCGGCGATCCAACTCAATTGGGGAGGATCGGTGGAATCCAGGAGGATCAAGGTCGGAATCGGAAAAGATCGAGGAGGGCCCCCAGAGACCCGATCGATGGCGACCAACCCTTCGGGGGCATGCCGGCCCGCTTCTGCAACAGCAGGCAGTCTGAAATAACTCTCGGAAGCGAGAATTCCCCGGATTCCGTGTGTCACCGATTTTGTGATGAGTTCGGCGAGGCGTATTCGGAGTTCCCCTTCGCGGTATGGAACGACCAGGGTCAGACTGTCGCCGGCCATAGCGACGAGAGTGCTGCTCACCCGGAGGTGTAGTTGTGGGATTAATGCCTCCTGGACGATGGGGCGTGCGGCTCTGAAGGAAGTGATGTGTTTGTGTCCCCTGGCCGGACAGCCAGAACATGCTGGGGCGACGGCGAGGCTGGCGTGCATCGGACCTATGTCGTCGTAGGCATACTCCTCGCTAAGGATTTTCCCCCAGCATTCTTCCAAATTAAACATTCGCTCTATACGGGATTGTGAAGCGGATTCGGACGCACGAATCTCCCTCCGAACGATGTCGACCGCACTGGATACAGTTGCCTGATCAAGATTGGTGATTTCGGGACGGATTCGCACGGTCGCGTGCTTCACATAGGCCGCCCATGCCTCTTCGACTCGCCTCTGCCAATCGGCATCGGGTTCTCCCTTGAGACGCTCCACAGTGGGCGGTGGGGTGTCGACGATGTCGAGGACCCCGGAACGTTGAAGGAGGACCAACGTGTTGCGGTTCCACAACTGGTTGCTTTCAGAGGCATAGTCGAGCCATTGAGGTACGACTTCAGTGTTTAGAACTAGCTCGCGATTCGACGGGTCAGCTGAGACGGCCGCTGACCGCATAGCGTCCCAGCGCCCCCAACTCTTTTCGTGGGTGAGGACGGTCGTGTTTTCGATCTCGCGCCCTTCACGAATATCGGTGGTGCCTGGAATCCAAACTGACAAGGCCGCGTGTCCATCTCGGCCACCACGGCCGACTTCTTGGTAGAAGCGGTCGACGGAGGCGGGCACACAGGCATGGATTACCGTGCGCACGTCGCTCTGGTCCACACCGAGACCGAACGCGCTCGTGCCCACGATCACGTCGACAGACGTCGGTCCATCATCACCCGACCAGGCGCGGAGAATTGCCGACCGGTCGCTCGTTTTCGTGCCTCCGTGAAAAATCGCCGTACGGCCGAAACCTGCTTCCCGAAGTCGACTGGCTATCAGTTCGGCCGATTCTTTTCGGGTCGTGTAGATGATCGCTGGCCGAGGAAGGTGGAACAGCGCTTCTATCACTCGGTCAATTCGTACCTCGTCGTCTACGGGGGGTGCGAAGAAATATCGCAGTTCAGTTCGTAGGTAGGACGATCCGACGAATAGTGACGGACCGGGCCCGGCGAAAAGTTCCTCATTCAACAGCAGACTTTGACGCGATAGGGTAGCCGTGAGAAGTTCGACAAGTGGGGGGTTGACGCCTTGGGGGAGTGCGGCCTCCCGCAACTTGGCGATCAGCGACGCGAGTACCTGGAACTCGGCGCGGAAACTGAGTCCCCACATCCGAACAAGATGGGCTTCGTCGATGACTATGTGGCTCAGTTCGCCCTTGGCTGCCAGTTGTCGAAGTGTCTGGGCCAATCCAGTGACGAAAGCCTCAGGCGAAGTGAAGAGGACTTTTTGCTCGCCTTGTCGTAATCGTTCTCTTATTGCCGCCTTTTCATTTTCGCTGCGGTCGCCGTAATAGGCCAGTTCCGGAGGAAGGTCTTGATTCGGGAATCGCTTATGGATCTGGCGTTCCTGATCGAGGGCGAGGGCGATGGTGGGGACCACCACCACGGTCACCCCAGAGCGACGGAGCAAGCCTGGGGCGATTCCCACTAGGGACTTGCCGGTGCCGGTGGGGAGTACTACGTGGAGAGTCGCGCCTGCAGGGGCTAGAGCAGCGGTTCGGATTGCGCTTGCCTGACTGCGGGACCGATAAGTATGAATGCCGGCGATTGCGGTAACTGCGGGGTCGGCCGGCACGTCCATTTCGTATCTGGCGGAAGTGGACACCTCACCTTCGGGGACCCTGAAATCGTCCGGGCTAGTACAGGCCAGATCAATCCAGCGAGCGTCACCTTGGAGCCACTGTGGCGTCCAATCGTCCGCGAGTGCGATGAGATGCTCGTCGAGTCCGAATTTGGTTACTTCGAGGTTCGCACGTCGAAGGGTTTCGACCGAGACACCCCTTTTGCCGAGTGGGAGACTGATCAAACTCTTCGGTATGCCGGAGGTTCCACGACGGTGTCGTAAGACCTGTCCGAGAAGAGCAGCGATGTCCCCCGCGATCGTGGTCCCCGGTACCTTCGAGAACCACGCGTCAACAAGGCGGCGGTGTGGACCAGTGAGTTGTTCCCACCGGTCGATGTCTCCGGCCAGATGCCCTATCAGCAGGTCCCATTGGTCGGTCATCACAACCCCAAGGATCGGCCGGACAGGATTACAATGCCTGTGCCATCCAATCTGAGTGAGGGCGCCGCAACCGCTGCGGACATTGCGCGTGCTATAAGTTCCTCCCGTTGGAGTTCCTCTTCCAAGCGGACAAGTTCTGATCCTGTTGCACGGTCAGTTCGGAGGCGGAGTTGAGAAATCCGTGTTTCCGCGTCGCGGCGCGCGATTTCGGAAGCCTGCTGGACCGCCGTATGGACGTCATCCCGCTCGCTGATTATTTTTCGCGCTCGATGATCTGCAGTTCGCCACGATTCACCCCAACTACTCTCGGGGATGATTTCGTAGGCCTCTGTGATTCTCTTTCGATTGAGCGCGTAGTCGCCGCTGTCACACTCCGGACTGGGCTTTCTATACGGTGCTGAAAGTGCGTCTAGGTGCGTAGTCTCAGTCAGTTCACGTCCATCATCCGTCATCCAGATGCTGACGATGATGGGAGGGAATATCCCGTCCGCTCGCCTCGCTAATGCGCGCGAATCGAATCGTGAGCTGGCCTTCGTGAGGCGACCACGAGGGTCGCTTGGTGAAGTGACTTCAAGTGGGTTCGCCTCCACGGCGTAGTCGAATCGGTACACGGGAGTGTCTTCATGTTTCCATCTTCGAATCCATCGCCACATTCCGAATGCTCTGCCCCGGTCGTCGTGCCAGAGGAAGTCGCTCACGGCGTCGACAAAGGCGTCTCCGTATCTGTAAAGGTGGACGTCGGGACGCTTCAGCGCTACCTCCCTCATATACGTCCCGACATGCCCTTGAAGCGGGGAGAAGTCTCTCACCAGGCGAGAAGCAGGAATGAGCGGAATCTCGGTCTGCCTCCCTGGATTGCGGCGGAGCACCTCGTAACTGCCTAAGCCACTTCTAGGATCGCCCTTCCGATCAAACCTGAGGTTGCCTGCCACGTTGTGTGCCGCCAGTAGGTCGTCGCTGACCTTCGCAAAGTCTGGTGCCTGTGCTTCGACCTCTGCGACACGTGAGTACACGGAGCGCTCTACGGTATTCGCCTCCAGGCTGTCGAGCGCGTCCTGTTCGCGAACACGCTCTACCTCCGAGGCGAGCATTTCCCGAACCTTCGCCACTGCGGAGTCGATGCCTGCCAGGCCCATCTGCAACAGGATTCGCCATGCTTCATCGGTCGCGCTGTCGACGGCATGCTGGAGGCTGGCGACCGAACTGTCGAAAATCCCGAAACCGTCTCTGAGGATATGTTCCCAGGCGCCGGCAAATGAGAAGGAAGCGTCTTCCGAAGCGACATATGACCGCCAGGTCCCAGCCCCCTGCGGGGACCAGCGGTCGCAGCGTCCGATTCGTTGCTCCAGGCGATTGGCCGAAGTTGGAAGTCCCAGATGTACCAGCACGTCGGCGAACTGGAGATTTCTCCCCTCCTCCGCCGACGAATCTGCAATCAGTATTCCGGCCCGTCGGCACATCTCGAATGAACGGACCGCATCGTCGTTCTCGGTGCTGGTTTGCGTGGTGACATGGCGGAAGACGACTGAGGAACCGACGAAATCCACGAGTTCCTCGGCCACTTCGACCGCAAGGTCAGCAGTGGGGCAGAAGACGACCGCACGCTCCTTGGAGGTCATCAAATCGCTGAGTTGTTCGGCGAACGGTCGACTCACGCTAGTCCGGCGGTTCAGATAAAGCATGGTCTGCTCAATTCGTTCGAGCGAAGCAAACTCTTCTTTGCCCACAGATGCAGCAGACCGACGGCGAGCCCATTCTTGGAATGCGCTCGGGTCCAACCCGACTGAAGTGGCGTCGGCGAATGATCGAGCAGCGTCCGTCATCGCGCAGCGATCGCCTTCGGTTGCCGCAAGTGCCTGTTCCCGCCATCTGTCGAGTTCGTCGGCCACGTCACTACGTGTGTTCGACTCCAACCGGATAGCCTCAGGTCTGCGACGGCCGGCGACTCGGTATGTGCCTTCCAGCGCCGTTGTACGGCGGGTGCGGAGCATCCGTCGATTGACACGGTACACCTCGGATACATGGGAGCGAAGCGCTTGGATCAGCGTCGTCGTCTGCTTCCTGTCCTCCCCGGCAAGAGAGTCTCGGGTGCGGCTTACGAGATCCTTGACGTCGGGGTCGTCGGGGAACGCCGCCTCGATTTCCGTCAGTCGCGCCTTCAGCAGGACCCCGGGGAGGCCCGGTTGGAGACCCAGAAACACACGTCCCAAACTCGCCCGCGATTCGAGCCTGGACCGGAGTTGGATGGCCGTGGTGTCCGCGTGGAGAGCTGGGTCGAGCAACTTGAGCATGGCTAGAAACGCGTCCTCGTTGTGAAGTGCCGGTGTCGCTGAAAGAAGCAGCAAACGAGGGCTCTCGAGAGCGATCTTTCGGAGTGTCTCGAATCGCCCTCTGAGGGCACGATCCCGACTGACGGCCAACCTGGTCAGGTTGTGAGCCTCGTCCACCACCAGTAGGTCCGCCTGGCGCCATGTCGATGGTTCATCGTCCCGACTGAACGCAAGGTTTGCATCGGGGAAGTCTTGCACACGGAATTTCTGAGTCAGCTCCCTCCTCCACTGTTCCACCAGGAACGGTGGAAGGACAAACTGGACACGAAGGCCGGGATCATCCAACAGCAGTTGCCGGATGATGATTCCTGCTTCGATGGTCTTCCCCAGGCCAACCTCATCTGCGAGGAGGTAGCGCTGGACCGGGTCTTGGAGAACCCGCCAGGCCGTTTCGACCTGATGGGCATGTAATTCAACGCAACTCGACAGCACCGCCCGCATACCGTGTGCGGCAGAGCGTTGCTGAAGAATCCGCTGCAAGAATGGTAGGCGGAGTTCCGCGAGCATTGGAGATTCCAGCAGGCCGGCCTCAGCGAAACCGACCGGATCACCAAGCGGTCTGTTCCACCGGACGTAGAGTAGTTCTTCTGGGACGAATCCTTCCCATTCGTGGCCCCGAACGTAGATGTCATTGTGTTTGCTCGTCTCGAGAATCCGTCCGGAGCGCCAGTGATCGTTGGTGTCGACCCAGAAGACACGATGCTCGTGAGACAGTCTGAAGCGACGGACGCTCGTCTTCGGAACCGCCTCGCGGTAGCGTTTGGAGACGGCGAGGCCAGGTGAATCGAAGAACTCAAGGACGACCATGTCTCCTTCGGTTGCCACCAACTTACCTGGTCCGAGGTCGTTCGCCGAGGACTCGAGTAGGTCCCCGGCCTTGAGTGGCCGCAGTCTTGGTCGCTCGATGCCCGACTCGGATGGCGGCGCGGATTGCTTCTTCCGAGGCTTGCGTGCCTCGCGTCGCCGAGGAGGCTCCGAGGCCAGGTCGTCTATGTCGCGAGATCCACGGCAACTGGGAAATCGGGTGCACCCCCAGAACGCTTCACCCGCGTTACGTCCGCGGGTGGAGAACTTCAGGTCCATCGGAGAACCACATAGTGGGCACATCACATCGGTTGTCATGCCGCTCCCCGGATCGCTCTCACTTGACGCACGTTAATAAAGATTACTCCAGCATGTCGCCGAATCCCCTAATCCATGCATAAACGCTGTTCAGCAGGACTGTGCCATAGGCAGAACACTTTGGACCGTCGGCAGAATGCATCGTGGTCCTGATGCTCACACGACCGACCGAGGTCGTGGAATCTTGTGTGATCGGTCCCGGGAAACCGGCCCTTCCGGTTCGAGAGTGCGTTGATCCCGTTCTGGAATTGTCCGGAGTGAATTAGTGACCGCAAGATGTAGTCCTTGAGGTTGCGGAAGCCTGGGGCGAATCCGCTGAAGTGCTCAAGGCGTCCGTTTATTGCCTCGACGGGCCATTGGAGGCGCCGACGTCGAAGCAAGCGAGGATCTCGCGGTGGCGCTTCCGGAGTAATAGGCCGAACTTTGCGAACTCTGGGAGTTCTTTCGGTACACCTGCCCTGATCAAGCGCAGTAGCTTGTACATCGCGATCTTGCCGCCCCGTCGCCGAAGCTGCTCGTAGGCGTTGATCAGTCCCTGGTACAGGCGGTAGGTGACTTCCACCGCGGCGTGAGCGTCGTGGGCGACGAATGCCTTCCACAGTCGGTTATTCTGCCTCTCGGTCAGCAGTTCCCGCAGGGCGACCAGGGTGCGGCGGACCGTGTACAGCGGGTCCCCGGTGCGGCCCTGGTGCCCGGTGGTTGCCTGCTGGACGAGTTGGCGGCTCGCGGCGAGCGTGTCGGCCGCGAGGTGGACGACGTGAAGCGGGTCCATCACCGTCCGCGCTGCGGGCACCGCGCTCGCGGCGGCGGCGTGGTCGCCGGCGAACCCGACCATCGTCACCATTCGAACCCTTTAGCGATACACCTGACCAAGGGCGTCGAGCCAGTCGGTGAGCACCGTGGCCGAGCGGCCGGGGACCATGTCCAACAGCCGGCCGGTGCCGTCCACGACCAGTGTGAGGTCGACAAGGAGGGTGACGAACGAGTTGCTGCCCTCGCCGCGGACTTGCTTCCACTAGTGCTCATCGACTCCGAGAACGCTGACGCCGTCGAAGTGCCCTGGCTGGTCGTAGATCATGGTGCGAATCTTCGATACCACAGGTAATTAACTGGATCCCATCCTAACCCGAAGGCCTTGGCCACTGCCGAGATGCTGGTGTGGTCGACCGCCACACGCTGCAAGATTCACCGTGCGCAGCGGCGGGTCGTCTTGGCCCGCGGCTCGGCCAACGCGGGCAGGCGTTGCTGGAAGATCCTCGTGCCGCACTCGGCGTTGTCGCGGTTGAAGCGCGGCACCCGCACGTGCAGTCGGGTGGGGTGGCCGATGATCGGCAGGTCCGTGGTTCTCCGCTCGACGTGGTCCCGCAGCCGACCTGCGACACCGCAGTCGACGCGGACCGGATCTAGTGCGACCGAGCCTCAAAATAGGTGCGTGAACTCGTCGGCCACGGCGGCGTCGGTGATCGTCACCCGCAGTTCGACGGTCCGGTAAATGGTGTCGGCAAGAAAGCTGGCGGTAGCGTTCAAGACGGGTCCTGGGGCGTTCGATGCGAGGCGTGGAAATCTGCGTCTCTACACGCCCCAAAACCCCTCGTTTGCGCCTCACCGCGTCAGTTGCGAGCCCCGCTACGCACTCCAGATCCGGAAGGGCAGAAAAATGATGCCCAGCGCATGAACTCCAAGTCCCCGGCCGGCCGGCGATTTTCGGCCTCGAGGGGCTTGATCTCCGCGCTCTCCTCGGTGCTGATGCCAGGGCGAGTTCCGGGTTCGATGTCGGCCTGCACAACCCACCCCGGACAGTCTCCTTGCCGAGCCCAGACGGCGGCCCACCTGGTCACAGCAGGCCATCAGCGACGCGTACTCATCGGGGTGCTCGGTCACCATCCACAGCGCCCGCTCCTTGACCGCGGAATCGATCCACTTCGGCATACAACCATCCTCCTCGACTCGAAGAATAGGCGGAGGGAAACCCGGGGCGGTTCAAGGAGCGTCAACGCCCTCATGGAGTCCACGATCGGGATCTACAAGACCGAACTGATCGACCTGGAAACCGCCCAAAAGCGGACTGGCTGTCATGAGGTCGAACGCGAAACAGTCGACTGGGTGAAGTGGTTCAACGACGAGCGACTGCACTCGGCGATCGACTATCGAGAACCCATCGAATATGAGGAGATATGAAGTTCAAACCAGGCAACAAAACCTCAGGCCGCCGAATTCAGCAAAAACCCTCCGAAAGATCCAGTTCGGTTTAACCCCTGTATCTTGTGCCTCGCCGCGTCGCCCGCGACCCTCAGTTACGCACTCCGGATCCGGAAGGGCCGCTTTGCTCTTTCTTTCCATATCATCACCAACCGCGACGTGCCGTACACACACGGCGGAAGGAGCCTATAAGCGAGTGGCTCCACGGATAACGGGCTCTTCCGGATCCGGAGTGCGTAGTGGGGGTTCCGTGGGGTA
>NZ_JAALDZ010000061.1:0-4915 GCF_014145125.1 Dietzia sp. CQ4
GGGGCGGCGGCGACGGGCGGGGCGGGGGCGACGGGCGGGGCGGGGGCGGTCAGAGCAGGCCCTGCTGACTGGCCACGTACACCGCCTCGGCCCGCCGTGAGACCTTGAGCTTGCGCAGGATGTTGCTGATGTGGAACTTGGCGGTGGTGGCCGAGATGAACAGCGCCTGACCGATCTCCTTGTTGGACATCCCCTCCGCCAGCAGTTTCAGGACCTCGATCTCCCGGGCCGACAGGGCCTCGGACGCCGAGCCCACGCCCTTGAGCGCGTCGAGCACCATGGACGCGGTCCGGGCGTCGAAGGCGCTCTGCCCCGCCGAGACCGACCGGACGGCGGTCACCAGCTCGGTCACGTCCACGTTCTTGACCACGTATCCCCGGGCCCCCGCCCGGACCGCCCGCACGACGATCGCCTTGTCGAGGAAGGTCGTGAGCACAAGAGGGGCCACGTCGGGGAACAGGTCGCGGACCGCCGCACAGACCCGCAACCCGTCGAGCTCGGAGCCGCTCCCGAGTTTGAGGTCGATCACCGCGACGTCCGGGCGGGTCGAGCGGATGACCTCCAGCGCAGCGTCCGCGGTCGACGCCTCACCGACCACCTCGAGGTCGGGCTCCCGCTCCAGCATCAGCCGCAATCCCTCTCGCAGGACGGCGTGGTCGTCCACCAGGACGGTGCGGATCGTCGACGGTGGGGTCGTGGGGCCGGTCCCAGGCGGGGTCCTCGGCCCGGGGGTCGTCGGACCCGGGGTCATCGGGCCGGCCGCCGGTCGAGGCCGTCGACGCGGGGCGCCACCACAGTGATCGCCACCCCACCCAGGTCGGACTCCACGATGCCCAGTTCTCCCCCCACCAGCTCGGCCCTCTCCCTCATGTTGACCAGGCCCTGGCGCTCCGCGGGGGAACCGGTCCGCTCGCCCTCGAGCATGGCCCGCAGGTCCTCCGGCCGTCCCACGCCGTCGTCCTCCACGGTCAGCACCACGGCCTCGTCACCGAAGTCCAGGGTCACCACCACGCCGTGCCCCCGCGAATGCCGCGAGGAGTTCGCGAGCGCCTCACCGGCGATCCGGAGCAGCTCGTGCTCGATCCCCGGGGTCGTCGGGACCTCGCTGCCGAGGACCCTGACCTCGGTGGTCATGCCCGACGGGACGTGGAGGCGGCACAGGTCCTCGATCAGCCGGCTCAGGCGCCCGTCCCCGTCGTCGATCGTGCGGAGTGCGTAGATCACGGACCGCAGCTGGTCGACGGCCTGGTCGGTCAGGTGCACCGCCTTCTCGAGCAGCGGCCGCTGCTGCTCGGCGCATCCCACCGCATCGAGTCCGAGTTGGAGGTGCATCCCCGCACCGAGCACGAGTTGCGACACGCTGTCGTGCAGTTCCCGGGCCATGCGCGACCGTTCGACGTCGAGGATCCGCTGACGATGTACGGCGTCGAGTTCCCGGTGGGCGATTTCGAGTTCGGAGTTCCGCCGGGACAACTCCACCACGTGCCCGCGGGCCTCCTCGTAGGCCTCCTCCGCCCGGGAGAGCAGCGTCTCCTGGTCCCGGAACAGGACGGAGTTGTGCAGTGCCACGGCCGCCTGCGCGGCGAGGATCCGCAGGACCACGGTGTCGATGTCGTCGGCCGGCCGCCCGGGGTGACGCCAGGACGCCAGTCCACCGATCACCCCGCCGTGCAGGATCAGCGGCACGGTCACCGCGTCGGGACCGCCGGCCTCCGCGACCTCGGCGAACCGACCGCCCCGGAGCACCGCGAGCAGGACGTTGACCACACCCTTGGGCAGCCCCTCCGGCACCGGCGCCAGGTCCCGCCCCTCGAACGCGACGAACCGCCCCTCGGGGTCCACGATGACGTGCCGCGGTTCGACGGACGGGAGCTGACCGTCCCGGAGGGCCACCAGCGCCCACTCGGCGTCGAGCTGGTCGTAGGCGACCCGGAGGACCGACAGCATCAGCTCCTCGGGCCCCTCGGCGGTCCGCACCAGCGCCCCGGAGACCCGGTCGAGCGCGTGCATGGAGCGGCGCAGCCGCGACTCCGCCGCACGGTACTGGTCGAAGAAACTCCTCTTGACCGACCGCAGGCCGAGGAGGGAGTCGAGGTCCGTGGGCCCCTCGGTCATGACGCCTCCCGATACAGTCGTTCGACGTCCTCGAGGGTGACGGGACGTGGATTCGTGGCCATGCACAGATCGTCGAGCGCGAGCGCGGCCAACGTGGGGATGTCCTCGCCGCGGACCCCGAGGTGCGTGAGCCCCGCCGGGATCCCGACGGACTCCGCGAGGTCCCGGAAGCGGTCCGCGACCCGGTCCGTCACCTGACCGCCCCGGGACCCGACGGCGACCCCGGCGGCGCGCGCCAGGTCCGCCATGCGGTCCGGGGGCATCACCACCCCGTTGTGCCGGACGACATGGGACAACAGGACGCCGTTGATCTGGCCGTGCGACGAGTCGTACCGCCCGCCCACCGGATGGCTCATCGCGTGGACCGCCCCCAGGACGGCGTTGCTGAACGCCATCCCCGCCTCGAGCGACGCGAGCGCCATGTCCTCCAGTTGCCCGTCGCCGTGCCTCTCGCCGCCCCCGAGCCTGTCGAGCGACCGCGTGCACAGCTCGACGGACCGCAGGGCGTGGGAGTCCGTCAACGGACCCGCCGCGCGCGAGAAGTACGCCTCCACCCCGTGGGAGAGCACGTCGATCGCCGTGGCCGCCCGCACGTCCTCGGGGACGGTGGCGTGGGTGGCCGGGTCGATGACCGTCACGTCCGGCACCAGAGAGCGGCTGACGATGGTCACCTTGGTCCGCCGGTCCGAGTCGTTGACCACGCAGAACTGGGAGACGTCGGCACCACTGCCGGCCGTCGTCGGCACGGCCACCACCGGGGGCAGCGGCAGCCGGATCCGGTCGACCCCCTCGTACTCGAGGACGTGCCCTCCGTTGGAGACGACGAGCGCCACCCCCTTGGCGGCGTCGATCACCGAGCCGCCGCCCACCGCCACGATGACGTCGCACCCCGAGGAGTGGTAGGTCCTCGCGCCGGAGAGGATCTGGGACGCCCGCGGGTTCGGCCGGACATCGGACCACACGACCGGCTCCGCACCCCGCGCCCTCAGCCCGTCGACGACCGTGCCCGGCCACGGGGTGAGTTCGAGCCACGGATCGGTGACGACGAGGGGACGCCGTGCGCCCAGTCCCATGGCGGCGGTCGCGGCCTCGGGCAGGGCACCGAAGCCGAAGAGGATCTCCGGCGCGTGGAACTTGGCCACCCGGCCTTCCGACGACATGCCCACACGATAGGCCCGGGTCATGTCAGGCGAGCGAGCTTCCCAGCAGACCTGCCCGTTCGGACAGTTCCGCGGGGTCGCGCGCGGTCACCACCCCGTCCAGGTACCGGGCGTACACGCTCAGCCCACACGTGGGCCGGTTCCAATACCTCCGGGCCTCCGGGGTGATCCACGCCATCCGGTGGGCCCGCCTGCTGATCCGTCCGACCAGGTCCTCCCGAGGATCCAGGCCGTTGCTCCGCCCGTCACCCACGACGAGGACCGAGGTCCGGGCGTCGATCAGGTCGCCGTGGCGGTCGAGCAGCTCGGCGAACATCCGCCCGTAGTCACTGCTGGCCTCGAGGTCCAGACCGGGTGCGGCCAGCACGGTCGCCAACGCGTCCGGACCCGACGACGACAGGAGGTGGTCGGTCACGTCGACGGGTCGGTCGACGAAGGCGACCACGGAGCACCTGTTGACCTTCCGGTGCAGGCTCTGGGCCAGCCGCAGCACGAATCCGGTGACGGGACGGACCGAGAGCGACACGTCGACGAGGATCAGGAGCTTGAGCGGCCCGGGGACACGGGTCCGGTTCATGATGGTGAACGCCTCGCCGTCCGTCGCCCAGGCCCGTCGCAGGGTGGAGCGCGAATCGAGCAGCCCGCGGGCGAACGGCCGGGAGCGCCGCCGGGGGGCGCCCCGGATCCGGCGCATCACCTCGTGAGACGCGCGCTCGAGGTCCCCGCCGTCGGGCGCCTCCGGGCCCCCGTTGACCTCGTCGTCGTCGACACGACCGTCGGTGACGTCCCCCGCGAGGTTCCTCAGGAACTCCACGACCGCGTCGACGAACATCCCCACCTGCTCGCCCGCCGGGGGCCCGCCCTCGTCGGCGTGCCCCGCGTACACCTGTCGGGCGTCGTACCCGTCGAGGGTCCGCAGGACGTCGAGCGCGTCCGCCCAGTCCAACGACTCGCCACTGGAGACCGAGATGGCGGAGGACCCCATCTCCCCCACCCGGTCCGACGACGCGCGATCCACCTCGATCTCGTAGGTGACCGAGGACTGCCACCGCTCCGCCCCCGCCTCGACCGCGAACTCCTCCTCGCCCGTCGCGGTCGAGAAGTCGGAGTCGTCGTAGTGGATGTCCTCGTCACGGCGGGCCGTCTCGTCGCCCTCGACCAGGTCACCGATCTCGGCCGGGTCCAGGTCCGACGGGGTGAACGGCGAGGACCCGTCCGAGTCCAGTCCCAGCTCGTCGGGCAGCGCCCCCACCTGCGGGGCGTCGCCCCGGGCCCCTCCGGAGTCCTCGACCCGGGCCGCCCGCACACCGAGGAAGAAGCTGTCGAAGACCGCGTCGAAGCCCCGGTTCTCCCGCTGGTACTTGACGGTCACCGCACGGAGCGCCGGCCGGAGGACCTCGGGCCGGGAGGTCCCCACCAGCGCGAGGACCGTCCGCAGTTCCACCACCTCGGCCGGGGAGACCGCGACCCCGCGTTCCCTGAGCAGCCGCCCGAACGCCACGGAGACGATGTCGAGCACCTGCGGGGGCGAGACGTGGGACCTGTCCCCGGGCGTCATCGTCGTCCGGTCCCGCGCCCGGCCACGCTGCGGGCCCGGCCGGCCCCGAACGCGGCGGAGGTCGACGCCCCGGTCACGTCGG
>NZ_JAALDZ010000062.1:0-2329 GCF_014145125.1 Dietzia sp. CQ4
CGGGCGGCGTGGCGGGCGGCGAAGCGCTCGGCCATCGCGGTGATGGTCAGGCTCGGGTTGACGCCCACGTTCGCGGGAACAGCCGAACCGTCGACCACGTACAGCCCGGGATGGCCGAAGACCCGGTGATCGGTGTCGATCACACCGTCCGCCGCCGACTCTCCCATCGACGCGCCACCGAGGACGTGCGCGGTGATCGACTTGCCGCCCACGCTCTCCAGCAGCAGGTTGAGCGGCCGCCCGCCCACCGACTCCGCGAACCTGCGCGCGACCTCGTTGGCCTGCGGCAGGTAGCTCGGGGCCCGGGTGCCGCCCACCACTCGCGATCTGAGCACCCGCCGCCACGGGCGGACCGGCGAGCGGTCGAAGACCAACCGGATCTCGTTCTCCACGTTCTGCATCACGGTGAACACGCTCAGGCGCGCGATGAAGTTGCGGGCGGTCATCAGCCGAATCTGCTGCCACGGCGCTCGCGCGAGCCGGGTCAGTGTCGCCCGCCGCCGCCTGGCCGGGTCCTCGCCGTCGACGAGTGGGCCCAGCTGGAAGCGCATGTGCCATCCCCCGACGTAGCGGTTCTGCGTCACGTGGGTCGCCGCGTCGGGGTAGAACTCGCTGGAGATGGTGGGGCCGCGGGTGAGATCGGTGCGGGGGTCGTCGGCCAGGACGGCGGTGATGGCCTCGGAATTGGTGCGCACGCGCTCGCCGAGCCGTGGCGAGACGCGGGGGAGGAGACCCTGTTCGCGGGAGCGGAACAGTAGTTCGACCGTGCCCAGGACACCGGCGGCCAGGACGACCTCCCCCGCGCGGAACCTCTCGCCGCCGGCCGCGCGCACCTCGTAGCCGCCGCCCGGGAGTTCCGCGATCGCCTCCACCCGCGTCTCGGGTCGGATACGGGCGCCGCGCTTCTCGGCCAGCCACAGGTAGTTGAGGTCCAGTGCGTTCTTGCTCCCGTAGGGGCAGCCGATCAGGCACGCCCCGCAGAGGCGACAGCCGGTGCGGTCGGGCCCCTCGCCGTCGAAGTACGGGTCCGGCACGGTCACCCCCTCCTCGCCGAACCAGATGGCCATGGGCGTGGGGCCGTACGTCCGGTCGGCCCCCATCGAGCGGGCGGTGGCCTGCAGGTGCAGATCCATCTGTCCGACGTGGCGGGTGGTCTCGCGGCCGAGCATGCGCGAGGCGGTCCGGTAGTGCCCGGCGAGCTCATCGCGCCAGCCGGCGGCGGACGCGGGCCAGGCGGGGTCGGTGAAGAACTCGTCCTTCGGCTCGAGCAACACCCCGGCCCACACGATGCTGCCGCCGCCCACCCCCGCGCCGCCGATGATGCCGACATGACGCAGCACCCGCTGCCAGAAGAAGCCGCGCAGGCCCAGTCCGGGCATCCAGAGGTACCTGCGCGGGTCCCTGCGGGCGGCCAGGAGATCGTCGGGGGAATGACGACGACCCTGTTCGAGCACCAGGACCGTGAGCCCCTGCTCGGCCAGCCGGAGGGCGCTGACCGCGCCACCGAACCCGCTGCCGATTACGATCACGTCGGCGGCGTCCGCGTGCCGCTGTGGGCCTCGATCCATGACGCCGAGTCTAGGACGGGTGTCCAGGATCCGGGCCCGATCGGCGGGGACCGGGGCGTGCGCGGGAGGGCCGATCCGGGATTTTCCGGGAACTACTGGACGCGCGTCCAAGTTCGGCATACGGTGGTCGCACCTCCAGTTCGGCCTCGCAGAATCGATACCCAGATGAGCCCCACGCACAGACCTCTCGCGGAACGCGTGCTCCGCCGCGTCATCCGCCTCATCGGGGCGGCACCGTCCCCGATCCAGCGACTGATCGCCGGGCCCCCGGTCCGGGTCGACGGGCAGCAGCTCGGCCTCGAAGCCCAGGTCGGCACCAGACTGTTGAACCTCGGGGTGTCCGAGACCTTCGAACAGATGCCGCTGGACCGGGGACGGGACCAGATCGCGGGCGAGGCCTTCGTCTTCGGTCACCAGACCCCCGTCGAGACCGTCCGTCCCCTCACCATCCCCGGTCCGAACGGCCCGATCCCGGCTCGCCTGTACCGGCCCGCGGGGATCGAGGGGCCGAGCGCCGCCCTGGTGTACCTCCACGGTGGCGGCTGGGTCCTGGGCGACCTCGACTCGGGCGACTCGGTGTCCCGCTTCCTCGCCGCCCACACCCCGCTGACCGTCATCTCGATCGACTACCGGCTGGCTCCGGAGCACCCGTTCCCCGCCGGCCTGGACGACGCCCTCGCGGCGTTCGGGCACGTCGTCGAGCACGCGGCGGAGTACGACCTCGACCCACGGGCGATCGCGATCGGGGGCGAGAGCGCGGG
>NZ_JAALDZ010000063.1:0-9198 GCF_014145125.1 Dietzia sp. CQ4
CTGATGCTGTCGCTGCTCGGGGCGTTCGCCGAGTTCGAGAGGGCCATCATTCGCGAACGCCAGGCCGAGGGTATCGCCATCGCCAAGGCGAAGGGCAAGTACACGGGACGCAAACGCGTCCTGACCGACGAACAGATCGATAGGGCCCGACAACGCATTGAGGCGGGGGAGGGGCCGTCAGCGATCGCCCGCGATCTCGAAGTCGGACGGTCCACGCTGTACCGCGCCCTCCAACGCCAACCACAGTAGAAGGTCTAGGGGCCGGGAC
Source organism: Dietzia sp. CQ4 (assembly GCF_014145125.1). Lineage (NCBI taxonomy): Bacteria > Bacillati > Actinomycetota > Actinomycetes > Mycobacteriales > Dietziaceae > Dietzia > Dietzia sp. CQ4. The sequence goes on from NZ_JAALDZ010000063.1 coordinate 269, forward strand.
AAGAGGCGTCGACAATCGCAATCCCCACCGGAGTTTGATGCCCGGCACAGTAGCCAGCGTCTTGTCTTGCAGATGCCTTTGCCCCGGCTAAACGGTGTCGTTGGCGACAGGGTGCGGCGCCAGGCGGACGGTACGGTAAGGGGAAGTGTCGATTTGGATCGATTTACCAGACTCCCTCCCTTGCAGGCATAGGCTGGCGAGTAGGGTGGTAAGCATGGTCGCCACATCTAAGTCCAGCTACCGCGATGATGACGGTTTGGAACGGGCAGTAGTCGACCTAGTGCGCGTGGGTACTAGAGGACACGGAGCTGGGGTCCGGCAACTCGCGTCGCGGCTAATGAGATCAGTGCCGACCGAGATTGAGAACGTCGAGCAGTTCCGCAACGCAGTCCATCGCGCCATGACGTCCGGGTCGGACTCGACCGAGTTGCGGTACGTCTCCGGGTCGGTGCCGACTGAGGGGGACAGCGCGCAGCCCCTTGTGGATATCGACCTTGTTCCGGACAGTCAGGGGCTCGTCCTGAGTGACGAAGTGATGTGTCAGCTCAACGAGGTGCTTCTGGAACGGCGTCGTGCGGAGGACTTGCGGAAAGCTGGGGTCAGCCCGACTCGAACGCTCCTTTTGAGTGGCCCTCCGGGTGTAGGTAAAACTATGACTGCGCGATGGCTCGCAAAATCGCTTGATTTGCCGCTGTTGTCGCTGGATCTTTCGACTGTGGTCTCCAGCTACTTGGGATCGTCTGGCCGTAACATTAAATCAGTCCTTGACTATGCAAAGAGCGGGCCATGTGTCCTTCTTTTAGATGAGTTTGATGCGATCGCTAAACGTCGCGACGACGACTCTGATATTGGCGAGCTCAAACGGATAGTGAATGTGATTCTCGTTGAGCTTGATCGATGGCCAGATGTCAGCCTCCTCGTGGCGGCCACCAATCACCCGCAACTGCTTGACGAAGCGGTTGAGCGTCGTTTTGATCGCTCACTTGAACTTCCCTTGCCGGGCCGGGGGCAGAGGCTAGCGACTCTACGAGCCTTAGCTGACGGGCTCGACGGTGTAGGGGTCGACCAACTTGCTTTGATCGCAGACTTGACAGACGAGTATAGCGGTTCCGATTTGGCAAGGTTCTGGTCTCTGGCTTATCGGCGCTCGATTATCCATGATTCAAGTTTCGGCGACGAACTCCTCAGTGAGTTGGCGCGTGTCTTCGATGGGTCCGGGGCAAACCGTGACAGGCTCTTTCTTGCAATGCGTGACACGTTAAGGATGTCGAACCGACAGATCGCAAGCGTGACTGGGGTAAGTCACCCCACGGTGGCGGCAGGAATTAAACGAGCCGAAGGAACTGGCTATGGCGGAGGCGCAGAGTGATGGGGCTGTACGGCGCCCACTTCTAGTCAATGGTGAGGCGCTGAAACTCGATGTGCAGGCTCCAAACTCGGGCGGGGGAGACAAGTACGAACCCCAGACTGTCGAGCAAGCTCAACAGTTGCTGGCGCCTCAGGTCGCGGCGGCGGTAGAGGCTGTAGCTACGCTCTCACCCAGACTGCGGGCGCCGGATCGAGTCTATGTCGAGGCGCAACTACTGCCCAACTACCTCGCTGCTTCGTACTTCCCCACGGAGCTCTTAGCACACATTGGTGCGTCTCCTGTCGGATCTCGGTCGGCAATAGGTCGGTACGTCACGAGGACGAGGGACGTCGAGGCGCAGACCCGACGGCTAGTCTTCACTGTTTCCGACAGCGGTCTCCGCGAGTTGCAGGCTCTGATTAGTTCTGGCGGCCGTACTCGGACCGAACAACAGGCCTTTACGCAGATCCGCGAGTTCAGCGAAATATCGCTCCCTCGCGAACTAGACGTGCTGCGCTCGCAGGAAGCCGATGAGGGAAATCTGGCGTCGCCCCCTCGGCTACTTGGGAAGCGGTATTGCATCCGCGTGGATCGAGACTTGGTGACCCCGTACAGATAGATGAAGAGACGCTTGGTAGGTGGTTCGACCTCGTTGCAACCGCAGGAGGCGAAGTACATCGGGACTACGTCCGAGAAGTCGGTGGGCTGACATTCAGCCCCGTCAGTCTTTCTGCTCAGGCGGCGTCTTCCATCGCGCTCTTCAATCCATTGCGGGTGCTGCGTCCGATGCCGGCTATGCGGCCGCGACCCCGATTTGGGACTCGAAGTGCACAGCGGCTAGTTGCGCCGGCTACCCACGAGCCTGTACTAAACACCGTCTCCGTAGCGGTCTTTGACGGTGGTGTGGACACCGCTCGTAGGAGCGGTCATCTGTTTGATATTCCTACACACCACCTCACCCCCGAAGCCCCAGAGCAAGATGACCTCGACCATGGAACTGGGGTCACTGGCGCTGTGTTGTACGGCCTTGTCGGTCCTGGACAACAAGCGCCTATACCGCCCCTCCCGGTCGAGAGCTACCGCGTTCTGCCGGCTCCCGGGATCCCCGGAGATCTGGAGGGATACTGGGTCCTCGATGAGATCAAGAAGGCAGTTGAAGATAACGGGCATCGCCTAGTCAATCTGAGTCTCGGTCCCACCCTTGCGGTTGAAGATGACATGGAACCAAACCGGTGGACGAGTGAACTCGATCAGCTGGCCTGGGACAAGGACGTCCTGTTCGTCGTGGCTGCTGGAAATGACGGGGAGGAGGACCAAGAAGCTGGGCTCCACCGGGTACAAGTGCCAGCTGATATGGCTAACGGTCTCGCCGTTGGGGCTTGCGACACGCCCGCCCCAGACGCTCCTTGGGGTCGAGCCCCTTACTCGTCGATGGGGCCAGGTCGACATGGGTCGCGAATTCAGCCTCTCGGCGTCCAATTCGGAGGCGCCGAAGGTCGACTCTTTGATTTGGTCCGATCAGATGGAAGTTTTCTGGCCGCTACTGGAACGAGTTTCGCTGCGCCCGTGACAACACACGCCCTTTCGAAACTGGTCACGCGGCTTCCGCGGGTCAACAGCAGCGTCTTAAGGGCTTTCGCCACCCACTTTGCGGAGCGACCACGACAGCATGTCAAACTTCGAGACGAAGTCGGGTATGGGCGTCAACCGTTGTCTTACGATGAAATTCTCGAATGCGCACCACATGAGGTGCATGTATTGTATGTCGACCAAATCGAACGAGGGGATCTGCTTGGATATCAAGTGCCAGTTGCGGATCCTGCGACTAGAGACATTAAACTAAATATCACGCTCGCCTATGCTTCACCTGTCGACCCTACTCAGCCGACCGAGTACACCAGTGCGTCCCTCGAATTGGTGCTCCGACCTCATCATCGCCTCTATTTGCTTTCTCCCCCGAAAAACATGTCCGAAAAGAGCAGAGTTCTGGATATCGGTGGAAGCGAAGCGGCAGCCCTGCTCTCTGAAGGTTGGACTCAGAGCCAAGAACCCGTTACTAAAACTCTTAGCAATTCGAAGAAGGGAAAGCCGGAGTTTCAGTTACGTGACAGTGGAAAGTGGGAGACCGTACGTCACTATCGTGTATCGGTCAAAGCCGGAGAGGTGGAATTGCCTAGAATCGAACTCTCATACACTGCTCGACGAAGCGGTGCGCTGGACAACTCACCGACGAAGATCCCATTCGCTCTCCTCATTTCTGTGATCGATGAGTCTGGGGCAACCGACGTCTACGACAACGTGAGATCACGATTTAGTGCGCTTCGGCCTGCCCAACGAGCGCGGGCCCGCCTTCAGACAAGGAGTGCGGCACCTGCCCATTGGTACTGAAGCCAGGCCTCTGTCTTGCATTAGATTCGGCACGCCTGGCTTGTCATAAGGTCTGGATATCGGCGTGGTCCTCCAGGCTCCGGAATGTACTGCCGGGTCACCGAGGATGATCGCTGCAGGGTGGCAGAAAGATGCCAGTTAACCAGCCGACTGTGAGCATGAGCCAGCGCTCGGCGATTGCACTGGCCGGCGCCGCGCTATCTTGCTAGTTGGCGGCTACGTACGCGTCCATGACAGCTGCGGGGATGCGGCCGCGGTCCGAGAGGTCGTGGCCGTTGTCGCGAGCCCATTCGCGAATGGCCGTGGTGTCCCCGGACGAGGTCTTGGTCGTGGCCCTGCGCGAAGACTTCGTCTTGCTTACCCGCTGGCCGGCCGCGATGTACGGTGCCATGACCTGGTGGAATGTGTCGGCGTTCTCGCCGCTGAGGTCGATGGAATATTCTTTCCCATCGAAGGCGAAGAAGAGAGTGTTCGCCTTGTCGCCCAGGTCGGTGCCGTCGATATCGTCGAGGTACCGAATCTGAAAAAGCTGTGCCATTACTTCCCCCTTTTGTGGTGACGTTGATACCGGGTGACAGTGTGCACCAAATAGAGAAATCGATCCTTGCCTCTCCCTCTCATTAGAGGGAGAGGTGAGTCGGTCGAGCTTAATGTGTTGCCGGCACGGCAGGTCAATTTCAGGACGTGATTGAGTTGGGGTCGGCGAGAGAGCGTGCCCGAGGCGTGATCGACGAAGATCTTGTCGCAGCCGGTTGCGGTCAATGCATCGAGTCGAGCCTCCGGGTGTTGATTCCGTGTCGACACGCTCACGTAGCCCACCCACGTGCCTTCGGCGTACTGCTATCGACCCTTTTCGCCTCATTGGAGGCGACACGAGTTTTCAGACACTCGTGACTGACGAAACGTCTTGGCTCCGCGAGTGTCCCAAATTCGATCGTTTCGGCACCATCTGGCCTGACTTCCACAAGTTTTAGTGTCACCCTGCGTTGATCGCGTCGATGACGGCTCGCGCGGCGTCCGGGATTGTGGGCTCGACGAGCATTTCGTGGTCGCCGATGGCGACGGTGACCGTGCGCAGCGGCCGCAGGGTGGTGACGATCTTCTTGATCGACATGCCGGTGACGTCTTGCAGGTGCCGCGCCACGGCCAGGGCCGCGAACACGACGGTGAGGTGAGCTTCGATCGCATCGCGGGTGCGGTGGAAGATCGGGCGCGCTCTCAGGTCGGCCTTGGCCATGCGGAAGGACTGCTCGACCTTCCAGAGGTCGTGATAGGCCGCCACGACGGCATGGCCGTCCATCGCGGCCGGGGCGATGTTGGTGACATACCCCTTGTAACCTGCAGATTCGCGGGCCCGCTGGATCGAGGCCTCGTCCAGGATTACCTTCTGGTCGGTGACCTTGACGAACCGCTGCTTCTTGAGTGGTTCTGCCCGGTCGGCCACGCGTTGGGCGCGGTCGATCTGCGCGTTCAGCGTCCGCCGGTCTCGCTTGGCTCGCTCCCATTTGTAGTGCCACACCACCCGCCGGTCTCGCCGGTCCCGGCCCTGTCCCATTGGGCGGATCAGCTCCACGACGCCGTCGTCGGCAATCAGGTTGCCGCGGCGACCGAAATGGTCCTCGAGCTCCTTGGGCGCCTTGGAAGTGCGGGAGCCGACGATGAACGACAGGCCCGCATCCTCCAGCGCATTGAGGTTGGCCGCCGACAGCATGCCGGCATCGGCCACCACGACCATGTCGCTGATGGAGTACGTACCGGTCAATCCTTGCCACAGGATCCGCGCCGTGGACTGCTGGATCCGCGCGGCTGTCGCTGCCGGCACGTCGATCACCGCGGCGCCGCGCTCACTCAACTCCAGGTCTAACGCCTGCTGATCGCCCTGGATGCGCTGCTTGGCGACCTCGATCAACGCCGCCAACTCGCCGGGGGTGTGAGCCGAACCGAGGTGCTCGCGCACCACCAACCGGCCGCTGACCCACTCGACCAACTGCACGCCCGTGGCCCCCGACCCCGTCGGCACCTTCCGAAATTTCAGCCCCACAGGCCCAACCTACCGGGCCGTTTAGTGTCACAAACGCCAGCCCCGAACTCGCCCTACCAGCGCAAACCGCAATGCAGAACGCTAGAACAGCGTCAACTTGTGGAAGTCAGGTCTGGAGTGGCGAGTTGACGAGCCCGACGAGGCGCAATTGAACGGTGTGTGCCGGGACGACCCCGCTCAACTTTGTTACTGTGTGCGCATGAACGCAGATAGTAACTTATGTGGGCTTGATCCCGAGTCCGAGTATGTGGACCTCGCCGCGGAGATCTTCAGCCTGCTTTCGGACCCCACTCGAGTCAGGATTGTGCTTGCTTTGAGTAAGCATGACGAGTTGCCGGTCAATGCCCTGGCGGCACTTACCGGGAAGACCTCATCGGGTGTGTCGCAGCACTTGGCTCGCCTGCGGATGGCGAGGATGGTCACGACCCGCCAGGAGGGGACGAGCGTGCTCTACCGGCTCACGGATGAGCACGCGGTGGCGCTGGTCGTTGAGGCAGTCAAGCAGGCCGAGCACGCCGTCGCGAACGGTCAACTGCCACCGCACCACCACGCGCCCATCAAGTAGTGCGCCGACGGCCCCCGATAGATAGGCCCACCCGCTCATGCTCCAGGTGCTGCGCAATCCCACGTACGCCAAGCTGTTCGCCGCACAGGTAGTGGCGCTACTCGGCACCGGTTTACTTACCGTCGCTCTCGGCCTGCTCGCGTTCGATATCGCCGGCGGCGACGCTGGCGTCGTGCTGGGGGTGGCGATGACTATCAAGATGGTCGCCTACGTGGCTGTCTCGCCCGTGACCACCGCGCTCGTCGCTCGCCTGCCCCAAAAGCCCGTGCTCGTCGGCGCCGATCTGGTCCGTGCCGGCGTCGCGGTATCGCTGCCGTTCGTCACCGAAGCGTGGCAGATCTACGTGCTGATCTTCCTGCTCCAGTCCGCCTCGGCGACGTTCACACCGACCTTCCAAGCCGTGATCCCCTCTGTGCTGCCAATCGAGCGCGAGTACACCCGGGCCTTGTCGCTCTCACGCCTGGCCTACGACCTGGAATCGCTGGTCAGCCCGATGCTCGCCGCGGCTCTGCTGACGGCAATCACCTTCAACAACCTCTTCATCGGAACCGTCATCGGGTTTCTCGGCTCTGCCGCACTCGTCATCGCCTCTCGGTTCCCCCACATACAGCCCCCTCCTCCTGCACGGTTCCTTGACCGACTTTCCCGGGGGACACGGACATTCTTCGCTAGCCCCGAACTGCGCGGCCTGATGGGACTCAACCTCGTCGTAGCCACGACAACCGCCATGGTCATCGTCAACACGGTGGTTCTCGTGCAAGGCCAGCTCGGCAGGACGCAGTCGGATGTCGCCCTCATGCTCGCCGCATACGGAGCCGGATCAATGGTGGTCGCCCTGGGCATGCCCGCACTACTGAACCAACTTGCCGACCGGAAAGTCATGCTCGTCGGCGGAGCCGCGCTGCCCATCATCCTGCTCGCCACGGCCATCGTGATCGGATGGGCAGGCGGCACTGCCCAGTGGAATACCTTGCTCACGATGTGGGGACTGCTCGGCGCCGCAACCTCGACCATCCTCACACCCTCGGCGCGGCTACTGCGCAGAAATAGCACCGAGCAGAACCGGCCGGCAGTATTCGCCGCGCAGTTCTCCCTCTCCCACGCCTGCTTCCTCATCACCTACCCACTGGCCGGCACCCTCGGCACCGCAATCGGCCTCCAAGCGACCGGATTCGTACTCGTCGCAATCGGAGTGATCGGCGCCGGGGCGGCACTACTGGCCTGGCGAGATGATGCCGAACCAAAGAGAGGCACGAAGCCCCGCCAAGCAAAGCTGCGCAATCCCGCCAATCGAAGCTGAGAGTCACATCAAACGAGACACCTCAAGAGGGGATCTTGAGACTAGACAGCCAGGCGGCTCGCGGCGGCCTAGTCGGCCCAGTCGACGCTGCTGAATCCGGGACGCTTGAACTCCGTAGGCGCGTAGAACTCCGCCTTGTACTCGCCCTCGTCCGGGTGCGTGATGAATCTTCCGACCCATCTTCCCCGGATCGAAAATCCCTCGTCCCGTCCACTCGAGGCGGTCTCGTATGCCTGCTCGTATAAATCGAAGTAGTCGTCTGTAACTGACCCCCCGAGCCAAATCAGGTCTTCTTCCCCAATGGCCAAAGGGTCTCCGCAGCCGGGCGAATGCCCTTCCGAGTCCCTATTGCCGTGATTGTCGACGTACCAGAAGAGAAACTCCCCGGAGTTGTTGGCTAGAAATGGCTCGACTGTTAGACGTGCCAGCGAAAACGGGGGAATGTCGTCGCCAATGCTGTCCGTCATCGTTGCCGGGTCGAGCTCGAGTTCCCACCACTCATCAGCGCCGGATTGTCTGTTGCTTGGCCGCCCGGTCGCAGCGACGACAATCGACAGGAACACTGGCCATGTAGTCACCAAACCCCGGTCAGGGCTGCTGGGAGTCCGGGCGATGCGCCTCGAACCGTCCGAGAGCACCTCGATGCGCTCCCGCTGGAAGTCAACGACGAGCCTCAGGTCCTTCTCTCCAGTTGGCACTACTTTTCCTTCCGTCTGGCCTTGTTAGCTGATCGACGCGTATTTGGCGGCAGGACAGCACCCGAGGGCGGGCGCCAGGTCAAGCCCCTGGAAGTGGTGTAACTGGGTCTTGATCCTTCGCTGGCGCTTCGGCCTCAGATTTACATAAAGTCTGGTTATCGGAGTCGACCCGCAGTATCGGAAGTCTATTCAGCGCAGCTTGAACCGGCGTTCCGTGGGCCGATGTGTCAGCGGGTCGGGCCGGTTTCGGCTGCTGCGGAAACGAGGGCAGCGATTCTGGCACTGCGATGTCGGAGGATTCGCTCGAGCAGTTGGCGAGGGTTAGCGCGCCGACCACAAGACATGCGACCGCGGCTCGGTGCCGGGTGGGGTAGGTGGTAATCATTGTGTGATTCCCCCGTGTCATCGCTCTTGTGACGAATTCTGGGCGTAGGTCGAGGCGGCGCAGCAGTTGGGCGTTGAGAGCAACAACGACTGTTGATAGCGACATGAGGATGGTGCCGACGCTCATGGGCAGCACGAATCCGATTGGGGCGAGCACTTCCAGCGGCCAGGGGCACGGCGGCGAGGTTGTAGCCGGCGGCCCACCA
>NZ_JAALDZ010000064.1:0-24870 GCF_014145125.1 Dietzia sp. CQ4
ATCACCCAGTCGTCGCCGACCTCCTCGTCGAACTCCAGGCGGTCCTCGGCCGGCCCCATCTGGACGCGACCGCGACCCTGCTCCACGCGCAGGAACTGGTCGTGGTCCTCGTGCACCTCCAGCCCGATGTCGTCCCCGGGCGCGATCGCCATGACCGTCATCTGCAGGTGCTCACCGGTCCACAGCGTGGTCCGGTAGTTGGTGTTGGCGAGGGTCGCGTCCTCGATGTTGACGACGTAGGGGTGGGGTCCGTGATCGGTGGCGGTCATGGTGTGGTCCTCTCGCTCTCGTGCACGTCGGCTCGCGCCCGGTCGTCTCCATCATGCCGGGCGCGGTCGGCTCGCGATCCGGCTCCCTTCTGCCACGGCCACCGGCCCGAGATCTCGAGCTCGAGCGACCAGCTGAGGAACGTCCTGATGAGCACGACCAGCGCGAGCAGGCCGACCGAGTTGTAACTCGGCGAGATCGCGACGGTCCGGATGATGTCCGCGGCCACCAGGAGTTCCAGGCCCAGCAGGATCGCGCGTCCGAGCCGGCGGCGGAACGCGGTGTAGACGTCGCCCTCCGGGCCGGTCCGGCGACGCGGGTCGAGGGCGAACAGGGCCGCCACCAACGCGCCCACCACGATGGCGGCCACGCCGGCCGCGTCCATCGTCTTGCCCACCAGTTCCACGGCCTCTGTGAACGTCATGAACGAACTGTAGACCCGCCCGGCGGGGCGCGAGGGGCCTCCGCAGACCCTATGGTTGACAGGTCAACTAAAGTGAGGGCATGACTCAGCACACCACCTCCGCCACGCCCGCCTCGTCGTCACCCTCCGTCGCCCTCGGCCTCGACACCTTCGGCGACACCACAGTCGATGACCGAGGCGTGCGCGTCCACCACGCCCAGGTGATCCGGGACGTCGTCGAGCAGGCGGTGCTCGCCGACGAGGTGGGCGTCGACGCCTTCGGGGTGGGGGAGCACCACCGCCCCGACTACGCCGTCTCCGCCCCGGATGTGGTGCTCGCCGGCATCGCCACCCGGACGCAGCGCATCACGCTCGGCTCGGCGGTCACCGTCCTGTCCAGCGACGACCCGGTCCGGGTGTTCCAGCGCTTCTCCACGATCGACGCCCTGTCTCACGGGCGCGCCGAGGTCGTGCTGGGGCGCGGGTCCTTCACCGAGTCGTTCCCGCTGTTCGGCCTCGATCTCCAGCAGTACGAGCAGCTGTTCAGCGAGAAGCTGGACCTGTTCTCCGCGCTGCTGCCCGAGACGCCGGTGACGTGGTCCGGGGAGCTGCGGCGTCCCCTGGTCGACCAGCGCGTGTACCCGGAGACCGAGGGCGGGCTCTCCGCGTGGATCGCCGTGGGCGGCAGCCCCGAATCCGTGGTGCGCGCGGCCCGCTACCGGATGCCGCTGATGCTCGCGATCATCGGCGGGCCCGCCGGCAGCTTCGCCCCCTTCGCCGACCTGTACCGCCAGGCCAACGCGCAGCTCGCGGGCACCGACGCCCCGCGGTTGCCGATCGCCGTGCACTCGCCGGGTTTCGTCGCGGAGACCGACGAGAAGGCCGCCGCCCTGGCCCTGCCCCACTGGCTGGTCAACCGCAACAAGATCGGCCGCGAGCGGGGCTGGGGGGACGCGGGGGAGGCCGACTTCCACCGCGAGGTGAGGTCCGGGGCGATGTACGTGGGTTCACCCGAGACCGTCGCACAGAAGATCGCCGCGACCGTGCGCACACTGGGATTGGACCGCTTCGACCTCAAGTACGCCAGCGGCCCCACCCCGCACGAGCACCTCATGAACTCGATCGACCTCTACGGCCGCAAGGTCATCCCGCGCGTCCGCGAGCTCCTCGCCGGGGCGGGGTACGAACCCGGAGTGCCGCAGCAGGTGTCCCGCGGCTGACGGTCGGGTCCGGGCGGGAGTCGATCTGCGTGGGACGGGGCGGAGGCTTACGGTGGTGTCATGCTCTTCGCGTTCTCCGTCGCACCCACCACGGCCGCGGACGAGTCGGCGTCCATGAGCGAGGCCGTCGCCGAGGCGGTCCGGGTGGTCCGCGCGTCCGGCCTGCCCCACGAGACCACCTCGATGTTCACCACCATCGAGGGCGAATGGGACGAGGTGATGCCCGTCATCCGCGCCGCCACCGACGCGGTGCTGGCGGTGTCCCCGCGGGTGAGCCTGGTGCTCAAGGCCGACCTGCGGCCCGGGCACTCCGGTGAGCTGCGGGGGAAGGTGGACCGGGTGGAGCACCGCTTACAACACGGACTGGCTGCGGGCCCCGGGGGAGGGGAGAAGGGCGACGACGACGAGGTGGTCGCCCCGTGACCTCCCGCACTCCCTCGGATCACCCTGTGAACGACTCCGGATCCGCTGGACTGCACGGCGCGGACGGCCCGCCCCCGCGTGGCCTGCAGACTGTCGTCTACGTGGCAACCACGGCGCTCGGCGGGATCGGTGCGCTGGTGGTGGCGACGGTGGAACTGCTCTCCCCCGAGGCCGGCACCTTCGACGTCCTGCTGTGGAGCGCGCTGGCGGTGTTGCTCCTCGCCGCGGCCGCCCGCCGGTGGTGGTTCGGGGCCAGCGGCGAGGACCGCTCGCGCCGCATCGCCTCCGAGCTCGGGGCGGACGAGGTCGCCGAGGCGGTGCAGGCCTCGTCCGGTGAGGTCGACGCGGTCCGCCGACTCCGGGTCGCGCACCCGGGTCTCGGGCTCCGGGACGCGGTCGACCTGGTCCGGCGGGATGGCAGCAACGGCCGGAGCGTGGAGGGTCGCCGAAGCGGCAGCGGCTGACCCTCCCCAGGGCCATCAAGGCCGGAGAGACCCCAGGGTGTGATCGTGACGCAGCCGGAGAGGTTCTTGTCGAGGGTCTCGTCAAAGACCGCTCTAGTTGGGGCTCTCGCGAACAAATGCGTCGCCACCAGCGTATTTAGGTCGTCGAGAACCTATGTAGTGACAAGTAACTGCGACCATCCTTCCCATCCGTTCTGCGGAACGGTCACTCGGAAGTCAAGAGCGGCCAGCGCATTAGGCCACTGATCTAACTCACGAGCTACTCGAAACCGCCCATTGCTTCGGGCGCCCGACTGACCGGTCCCCGAATAGCCCACCAACACGATAGCGACCCTCCTTAACAGACGTAGCAAATATGACGGAAGTGAAACTCCGAAGCGCACCCAGGCGACGCCGGCCGAACCGTCACGCCAGGATCTCGGGATCAGGCAGAATCGACCGTTGACAACGAATCCACATCGTTCATTCTTCGGATGAACATCGAGGCTAGGATCCCGATATGCCCACTGACTTATCAGGTCGACGCATTTTCTTAGCATCGCCAGGAGACCTCGTGCTCGAACGCGATGTCTGCCGCAATACTGTGGCATCCTTTAACGAGGAAAGAGGCAACCCTAGTGGCGTTCACTTCATGGTCCGAGGTTGGGAACAGCTTCCAGCCGGGATCGGCAGGCCTCAAGCAAGAATAAACCCAGCGATAGACGACTGCGACTACATGATACTGATGCTAGGTGAACGGTGGGGATCTGCACCTAGCCATTACGGCAACTACTCTTCCGGCACCGAAGAGGAGTTCCACTACGCATTGGATCTATTGGCCTCCCCGACCGCCGAAATGCGTGACTTACTAGTACTTTTCAAAACTATCGAAGCGAACCGCCTAAGAGATCCTGGTTCCCAACTCCAAGCAGTGATGGACTTTCGAGATCGCCTAGAGACTTCTAGAAGTTTGCAATACGCGACATTTGATTCAAACGAGAGCTTAGAAGGCGCCGTTTTGCGCAATCTGAGCGAGTGGTCCAAGCCCTTAGTCGATCGTGTCCCGACAAGGATTTCACTTTCGACGAGAGTTGCTGGAACTGTGCCGCTTCCAGAACCAACGGATCGCATGCTAGAGACCGCGAAAGAAAGGGCTACATCCGGCTACTTGATGCAGGCCGAGGCAGCCTTCTCCCATGCGATAAAGGATGGGAACCCCGAGGCCCTAACGGAATTCGCCCAGTTCATGAGGCGGACGGGGAGGCTAGATCAGGCCCTTAAGCTAAACAGGCAGCTTCTTGACGACCCGATTTTGCTGGCCCGGGACGATGCAGACGCGGTAGCGTACCGCACCAACTCCTTAGCAAACATGGGTGTTATTCATCGCAAACGAGGAGAATTAAATAAATCAAGGGCACTCCTGCATGAGGCAGTTGAGACCGCACGGTCCAGCAACAAGCCAGTAGATCGTCACCTGTGCTATGCGCTCGACAATTACGGTTTCACCCTAATGAGGTTAAACGACGTTGACTTGGCTCGCAGCGCGTTCGAAGAAGCGCTTGACCGGCGTCAACAATTTGGATCACCGATAGACCTTTCGCAATCGGCAATCAACCTTGGGCGCAGCCAGATGAACCTTGGCGATTATGCGGCAGCCGAAGGCAAGTTCGTAGAAGCGATACGCCTAATCGGCGGAAGCAGCCACGACGAACTGCTCGCTAACGCCCTTTCAGCTCTTGTGGAATCACGACTACGGCAGGACAAGACCGAAGAAGTCCGGAGTAATGCAGAGCAAGCACTTGAGATTAATATGAAAGTCCAAAATTCGGATGGAGCCAGCATCGGCCATGCTCTGCTTGCGCGCGTCCTCCTAAGCGAAGGGGACCACAGCGAGGCTGAGAAACACGCGCGCGCATCACAGGAGCTCAGCCGGGAATCGAACAGTGCTGCAGGCTTGGGCACGTCATTCTGGCTGCTGGCAGAGATTGCGTTCGCAAGAGGAGAAGTCTCACGCGCCATCGAGTTCTTGCAAGAAGCGGAACGGTACGACAAAGTAAGTCAGAACTCGCTGTTAACCAGCGATATCGCGGAATCAAGCGAGCGATACGCCGCCGCAACTCGACGCTGCCCCGATGACGTCTCGGCGCCAGTTACTCCGACTGAATCCATGTGAGGCTTGGCCAAAAGAGGCACGTGAGCTGGCCATCCTCCAGCGTCCCACAACCCGTGTCGATGAAGGCCGCAGTCTTGTGAATGACCGGAATGTTGTCGCGCTGAGGCGAGTGACCATAGACGGTGAAGCCATCTGCGCTCTTCGCACGTGTTTCGTTGTTCGACGTTCGGTGCGTGGCCGTCACTCCGTTCAAAACTACTTCGTCCTCGAGCCCCTGTAGGAAGTCGACATGATCGGGCGGAACGCTCGCACGGAATCGGGCCAATACGTTATCCCGAGCAGAACCTATGTAGGACACCACAGTGGATGCCCCTCCCAAACGCAAGAAGTTGTCGAAACCGTCTCCCACAATTGCCTCCAAGAAAGCTTGGTCGTGGTTTCCCTTTACGAACCGAGTAGTAATATCCTCACTTCCCTGAAGCTCGAGTAGATAATCAATTACTTCGCGGGAGGTTGGGCCACGGTTAACGTAGTCCCCTAGGAAAACAATTTGGGAAACACACTGGCGGGCCCGAGACACTACATTGTCCAACTGCTCTACACAACCGTGGATATCTCCGATAAATCCGTGCTCAATCATAGAATCACCTTCGGAAGTTCTGCGTAGGGCAGGCCCTCCCCGACGCCGAGAGCTAAGGTTGCAAGTTTCTCTAGGTCAGGATTCGAAATTGACGACCCAATTATGAGATCATGCAGCGTCTCGTATGAGTCACTGGGTGGCGCGCCTACGACCAGACTAAGTCGATACTTTAGATCGTTGAGCACCTCAAGACTCGGTTCCGGGTACTGTCCGGGGTGAGAAGAGAGCAGACTGGTTAGCTCAGGTTGATTAAAACGGTCTGCAAGTTCCGCTACTGAGAAGCACGGATCCCCGTCTCCGAGCGCTGCGGCATAGATAGCGCTGCGAAGCAGGTATCGTGCAACCTGACAGAGCCCAGTTAGATATTCGATTTGCTCCTCGACTGGAAGCTCTAGGAGAATCGAAAAGTCACGTATTCTCCCGATAAGGTCTTGCGGGTCCGGTGCCGTGAACTTGCTCAGCAGTTCGGCCGTGCGGTTTTCGGTGTCGTGCAGTACGATCCCGTCCCGCGCTAGGTGCATACCAAAAAGGGTTTGCCCTGCATCTGCAAACTGTTTTGGCGAATAGCAGTTAATGCTCAGCTTTCCGTCCGTGCCAGAGTCCGCTCGGTGGGGCGCAAGCAAAAGGAGATCTAAATCGGAGGCAGCGGATGCATCACCGCGCGCCCAGCTACCGTAAAGGAGGACCCCAGTCGCATTGCCTTGAATTCGCTTACAAGCCTGCTCTATTAATGCTTCGCTAACTCTCAGTTGTGCTAACCTATCCCGGACGGTTTCAACGTCGATTGTGGACTCGAATTCGTGCGAACCTGCTTCAAACTGATCCAATCCCGACATTAGCTATTGGCCCCCGCGTTCCATTTTTCGATTTCCCTTCTCGGGATCGCTCACCCTCCGGGGTTATTGAACCGCACCCATCCGACCAAGAGACGAAGCGGTCGCGGTAGGTGGGTCCGACTTTCAGGATGCGGTGCCAGTCCGTGGCGGTGGACTCGGACACAAGGGTGCGCAGGTCGCGGTTCTCAAGAGGGCCTCCGATGCGGTGGGGCGGGCGGAGCTCGCCAAGTGGCACTTAGGTTAGTCGGGAAGACCGACATTTTTTCACGTACTGCTGTGGTGGCGGGGAGATGGCGCCAGCGACGACCTCGGTCGCCGAGGGAGGGCTCCACGCTGTGTCGAGTTAGAAGATCCTCTGACGCGACAGCTGACGGGCATGAAGCGATCTGCGGTTTCCCCAGGTCGAGCCATGGGGGCCTGCCTGGGATTCATGTCGCATATGAGCGTCGTCCAAAACCCGAGCGCCTATCAGGGGGTATGCGGGACGTTGGCCGCCTCATCCCCGAGTCCGAGCGAGTGTGTCGCCTGCGCGGTATACGGTGGACCCGAAGCGGGAGTTCCTCGACCGGGAGGTGCTCGAAGCGCGCGATGAAGACGCGCCGAATCTGAAAGCTAGATTGGTTCGCTGCTTCTCGGGGAAACCTGACAGACGTCCTCTAACTACGCTTGAAGCGCTTCCTACAATGGCCCGCGGCGACGAGAATCGGTAGACGTTCACGATCATCACCCGCCCTGGTGAGGAAGCGGCCGGTGAGGTCAGTGACCGGGACAAATGCCCGGTTCCTCGGCGCGCCCCGGGCGTTGAAGCCACGACCTCGTCAGAGTTCCCTGCGCATGCAGGCGCGCGGCCACTGGTCGAGGCCGTGTGCGATCTCCGCAGCCCGGATCGCCTTGAGGCCAGGGGTTTCCTCGTTCTCGGTGAGGTACCGAAACCCATGACGCTCGTAATACGGCCCGTTCCACGGGACGTCGGTGTAGGTGGTCAGAGTGACCGCGGGGAGGCTGCACTCCCGCGCCCAACGGATCATGTGATTCAGCAGAACCGTCCCGATCCCGCGGTGCATGAAATCGCTGTGCACCGAGACCTGGTCGAGGTGAGCATTGGTGTCGATCACATCCGCCAGCAGGTACGCCACCGGCCGGTCGGAACCGTCGGTGCTGACCCACGCCCGCCCGTTCTGCACGAACTCGCGTAGCGAGTCGATCGATGGCGGGACATCCTCGGCCACCACGGACATCCCGATCTCTGCAAAGGGTGCGCCGGCCGAGCGCTCGATGCCCTGTACAAGGACCAAATCACTTTCCCTGGCTGGCCGGATACTGTGCGTGGTCACCGAATCTCCCCGCTCTCGTCGACCTGTGCAACGCGGTCTGGGCACTACTTCTCTGGCGCGCTGTCCTGGTGTCGATACGGCCCGGCCCCGGATGTCTCAGCAGGCGCCCGCCCCGCCGAGCGCCCGGGCGACCATCGAGTGGGTCCGCGGATCGAGCGCCATCCCGCCGTGGGAGGTCGGACCGCCGCCGCAGGCCTGCTCCGGAACCCGCCACCCCACGCCCGGCCCCGGCACGAAGCTCCGCTGCGGTGGCAGGAGATGGTCGCCGCCGGTGGCGATGAGCGTGTAGGCGACCCCGGGCAGGAACGGGGTGCGGTCGAGTCCATACCAGGCGGTGAGCATGGGGCTGCCCGGGGACAGTTCGGCCAGACCCCGCAGGTTGGCGGCCCACAGCGCCGCACCTGCGAGCCCCGGTGGCAGCTGGTGGGGGATCAGCCCGCTGTTGTCCGCGCCCCAGTACCCGCCCACCGAGACCACCCGGCCGACAGCGCCAGGGCGCAACACCTTGGTGGTGTACCCCGCGATCGAGGCGCCCTGGGAGTAGCCCACCAGGTCCACCTGCACGGCGCCGGTGACCGCGCGCACGTGATCGATCACCCCGGCGAGCTGCGGACCGGAAGCGCCGACGATCGAGTCGAGGCCTCCCCGGGCCGGGTTGCCCGCGTAGGCGCCGAGGGTCGGGGCGATCACACAGAATCCCTGCCTCCGCAGCGGCTCGCCCAGTCGCGGCACGGTGTTGGGGCCGTTGTCGAACGTCCCGTGGACCAGGATCACCGGCCGCGGGTGGGCCGGGGTCGGTCGGCACGTGACCGGGGTGTCCACGGCCGCCGGCGGGCCGGGGGCGCCGATGGGTCCGTTGATGCCGTTGAGCGCCTCGGTCACGTAAGGCCCGAGCTCACCGGTGGGATCCAGGTCCCCGATGAGCCCGGTGAGGGCGTCCTCCACCGGGCCGGCCGTGGCCACCGGGGTGGACCCGGACGCGGCGGTGGTGGTCGTGACCGCTGCGGCGACGGGCACGGCCAGCGCGCAGGCGACGAGGGCGCCGGCAAATCGTGAACGCAGGCGGCGTGGGGTGCGGGAACCGAGCATGGTGACTCCCAAGGAGTGTGAGGTCACACAAGTATGCGAGGGCCGAGCGGGATCGGGTACCGCACGGACCTCACGTTCGCGTCGCGCGGGACTACCGCGGACTCCGTTGGCCGCCACGGGCCGGCCGTTCTGCGCGCCTGTGTCTCGGGCTCCGGGACGCGGTCGAACTGGTCCGGTGACACGGCGGCGACGGCAACCCGAGCTGACGCGTTCCGGCGTCTGCTGCTGGCTCACCCTCCGAGATCTATCGGTGAGACAGCAGTTCGAGTGCGATGACCGCCAGCGCGAGGAGGCAGTGGGCGGTGAGGATGGCGAGTCGTTGGCCCCGGGGGACGGAGAGTCTGCGGACGGCGAGGATGCCGACCGCGGCGAGTGTGCAGGTCGTGACCAGCATGGCGGCAACGAGGCCGGTCGCGGTGTCGTAGAGGCCGAAATGGGCGGGGATGAGGCAGATCACGGGAGGGACGGCGACGGTTGCCGCGCCGAAGGTGTCGACGATCATGCGCCTGTGTTCGTCGGAGGTGGGGAGTCGCTCGTGGATCACCATATGACTGAGCAGGCCCGCGACGTAGACCGCGCAGATGGTCGCGGTGACCGTGATGGCGAGCGTGCCGAGTGCGAGGCCCGCGGTCGGATGGTGGTCGTGGGCGCGGAGGGCGATGATGACGGCGAGAGTCGTGAAGGCGACGTAGATGCGCTCCTTCAGGGCCGAAGCCCGGTGCATCCGGGTGAGGGCATCGCGGCCCGTGTCGGGTCGGGGCGCGGTCACCGGCGCTTGTCTTCCCGGGCCGCGTAGGCGCGCATGAACGCGTGCGCGCCATCGGTCATGATCCGCTGCACGTGCTCGGCGTCCGCACGTCGGCGGAGCGGCTCGTTGAGTACCCGGAGGGTGGTGAGGGCATGGAAGTGTTCGGCAGCCAGTTCGGGGTCATCCGCGTCGAGCAGACCGAGGTCGGCGAAGTGCGCGAGACGTTCGGCGAGGGCCCGCGTGTGGGCGTCGCCCAGGGGGTGGTCGTCGAGTTCGGGCAGGAGCGTCTCGTTCTCGGCGATGAGTGTCACCGCGGCGGCGTAGTGGGATGAGATGAGCTGGGAGCGTCCGAGGTCGATCGCGAAGCCGGTCACGGCGTGTTCGAGGTCGGCGACCTCCTCAAGGGTGAGCCGATCGGACAGGTGTGTGTCGATGAGTTCTCGTAGCGTCTCCAGTGCCGTCTCACCTGCGACCTCGATGACGCCGAGCAGTAGTCGTCGCTTGTCGCCGTAGTAGTCGTAGACGGTGCGCTTGGACACTGCGGCCCGTTCAGCGATCGCATCCATGCTGGTGCGCTCGACGCCGGACTGCACGAACAGGTCGCGCGCAGCGACCAGGATCGCCGCGCGCTTGTGCTCCTGTCCTCGCCGTACCGGCTTCGGTATCGCTTCACCCATGGTCGTGCCCTCCTGAGACTGGGGCCGAGTCTACACTGAGAAGTGTAGATCTACACCACACGGTGTAGTGTAAAAATATGCAGACCGCCTCTCCGGCCTCCCTCGAGGCCCACGCGCTCGTCAAGCGCTACGGCGACATCACCGCTGTGGACCACCTCTCGTTCCAGGTCGCCCCCGGTGTCGTCACGGGCTTCCTGGGGCCCAATGGCGCCGGAAAGTCCACGACCCTGCGGATGTTCCTCGGCCTCGACGGGCCGACCAGCGGCGCGGCGACCATCGGCGGTCACCCGCTGGCGGACCTCCCGCAGCCCATGCACGTGGTGGGTGCGATGCTCGCGGCCGACACCGTCCATCCGCGTCGTTCCGCCACGGATCACCTCGCCGCGGTCGCGCGCGCCGGTGGCGTTCCACGACGTCGGGTCGCCGAGGTCCTGGAACTCGTCGGCCTGGCAGACGACGGGCACCGCCCCGCGGGCGACTACTCCCTCGGGATGAAGCAGCGCCTCGGGATCGCCACGGCGTTGATCGGCGACCCCGGCATCCTGATCTTCGACGAACCCCTCAACGGCCTCGATCCCGAGGGCATCCGGTGGGCCCGGTCCCTCATGCGCGATCTCGCGGCCGAGGGGCGAACGGTGTTGTTCTCCAGCCACCTGATGGGCGAGATGGAACTGACCGCAGACCACCTCGTCGTGATCCACCACGGAAAGCTCCTCGCCGATCAGCCGTTGCCAGAGTTCATCGCCGGCCACACGAGCGAGTACGTCCGCGCGCGCACACCGCACCGGGACACGCTGGATGATGCGCTCTCCCGCGAGGGGCTCCCCGCGGTACCCGATCCGGACTGCGCCGACGCGCTCGCCGTCGCCGGCACGACCACCGACCGTGTCGGCCACGTCGCCGCCGTGTCGGGCATAGAGCTGTCCGAGCTCACTGCTGTCCGCGACTCCCTCGAGGACGCATTCCTGACCATGACCGCCACCGAGCACGAGGCCGCCCGATGATGAACCTCCTCGCCGCCGAGTGGATCAAGACCCGCAGCGTCCGCAGCACCTGGCTGATCGCCCTCGCCACCGTGGTGGTCACCGTCGTGGTCAGCCTCCTCGGCATCAGCGGGCTCATGGCCGACTGGCAGGCGGATCTTCCCGCCGACTTCGACCCCACCGGTAACAGCCTCAAGGGGATCCTCGTCGGCCAGATCCTCATCGCCACGCTGGGCGCACAAGCCGTCACCAGCGAATACGCCACGGGGCAGATCGTCACCAGCCTCACCATCGCCCCCCGGCGCGGACTCTTCCTGACGGCCAAGATCGTCATCGTCATCCTGGTCGCGCTCGCCACCGCTGTGATCACCGTGGCGTGCAGCTTCGGCGCCGGCCAGGCGGCACTCGCCGCTGCTGGGCTGCCGACCGCGGGCCTGACCGCCCCCGACACCGTCCGCGCCGTCCTGTGCGCCGTGGCCTATCTCGTCCTGACCGCCATCCTGGGCCTGGCGTTCGGCGCGCTCACCCGCAGTTCGACCGGTGCGCTGGCGATCATCGTCACCGTCGCCCTCCTCGTGCCCGCCCTCGCGCCGGGCATGCCCGGCATCCTCGGCGAGATCGCCGGGACCTACTGGCCCACCACCGCCGGACAGAGCTCCTACGCGATCACCTCGACCGGCCATCTGACGCCACTGGCCGGGCTCGCCGTGATGGCCGCCTTCACTCTCGTGACCGCGCTCGCAGCCCACCTCGCGCTCACGACGCGCGACGCATGACCTGGTCGTCGGCACTCATACGTCAAGCACTAGTCGCGCAGACTTCGCCCTGGAGACGCAGATCATCATCGTCGCGCCAGATCGACGCTCCTGTTCTGTCAGTACGGAGTCGCGATGGTCAGGTTCGCCGCTCAGGACGACGGTCTCACAGACTCCGCATGTGCCCTCCTCGCAGGAGTAGACAATGGGCACACCTGCTTCGTCTGCCACGTCCACGATGGAGCGGTCTGCCGGGATGGTGAGAGTGACCTCGGATTGAGCGAACTCGACCTCGAAATCGGTGTCTCCCTCACTCGACGGTGTGTCCGATATGGGGGCGAACCTCTCGATGTGGAGTGCACCGGATGGCCAGAATCGACACGCAGTCTCGATAGCGTCGAGCAACGGACTCGGTCCGCAGCAGTAGATGGCGGTGTCGTCCGTGGGTGAGGCGAGCAGGGCTTCAAGGTCCAGGAGTCCATATTCGTCCTGGGGGCGCAGGACGACTCGCGGTCCCCATGTTTCGTCGAGGTCATCCGCGAAAGCCATGGACGCGTGGGTGCGCCCGCCGTAGATCAGTGTCCACTCCGCTCCTGCAGCCTCTACCGCCTCGATCATGGGGACTATCGGCGTGATTCCGATACCTCCTGCGATGAACAGATACCGCTGGGACGGAGCCAGGTCGAAGTGATTGCGCGGGAGGCTGACAGGAACGGAGTCACCGACACGGAGTTCATCGACGATGTAGGAGGATCCACCGCGGCTCGCCGGTTCTCGAAGGACCGCGACCTGGTAGTGGCTGCGGTCCGTGGGCGAAGAGCACAGCGAGTACTGCCGGATCAGCGTCCCGGACCGGCCCACGTGCAGATCGATGTGTGCTCCTGGTTCCCAGTGCGGGAGGTCATCATTGTCCGGACGTGCCAGGGTGAGTCGCACGATGCCGGCGGCGACCACTTCTTTATCCAGCACGACCAAGTCGACGGTGTCGGGTGTAGGCATGGAGTTACCTCACTTCTTCATCACGCGGCGGCGATCGCCGGCTCGCTGGTAGAAGCCCATGAGTGCGGGCTGATCGATCGCACTGCTCTGTGCCGCTGAGACGGGCAGGCCTCTCAGGACGTTCTTCACCGGCACTTCGAGTTTCTTGCCGGTCATCGTGTGCGGGATGCCGGGGGCGTGGATCACTTCGTCGGGCACGTGACGCGGGGACACCGAGTCGCGGATTGCGGCCTGGATCTTCGCTGCAAGCTCCGTATCGAGGTCGACGCCGGGCGCCAGAGTCACGAACATCGGCATCCAGTAGCCCCCGTTCGGCTCCTCCACACCGACGACGAGTGCCTCAAGCACTTCGGGAAGGTCCTCGGCCGCCTCGCAGATGTCGGCGCTGCCCATGCGGATGCCGTGTCGGTTCAGGGTCGCGTCGGAGCGACCGTGGACGACGATCGAACCGCGGGAGGTCACGGTGACCCAGTCGCCGTGACGCCAGACGCCGGGGAAGTGCCCGAAGTATGCGCTGTGGTATCGGCTGCCGTCGGGGTCGTTCCAGAATCGGACGGGCATCGACGGCATGGGACTGGTGATGACGAGTTCCCCGACCTGGTCACTCAAGGATTCCTGCTCGGTCGACCACGCGTGCATGTCGACGCCGAGCCATCTCGCAGTGATCTCTCCAGGTCGGCTCTCGACCGTGGGGACGCCGCCGGCGAATCCACTGACCACGTCGGTGCCGCCGGTGGTCGAGCTGACCGCCACAGTGGGGCCCAACTCGTCGGCGATCCATTGGTGGACTGTGACGGTGAGTACGGCTCCGGTGCATCCCAGCATGCGTAGTGGCCCGAGGTCGAAGTCGGCGGCAGGCCGCAGGCCGGCGTCGCGGGAGGCGCTCAGATAACCGGGGCTGAGGCCCAGATGGGTGATCTGGCCGCGCTCTGCGACCTCCCACAGCGCGCGTACGGTGGGCGCCCCGTCGAAGCAGTGGATGGTGGCGCCGCAGAGGAGCCCGCCGAGCCGGAGGTTCCACATCATCCAGTTCACCGTGGTGTACCAGAAGAACTGGTCTCCCTCCCGCATGTCGAAGAACAGTCGGAGAATTTTGAGGTGTTCCGCGACTACCCCTGCATGGCTGTGGACGATGCCCTTCGGGGGCCCGGTCGTTCCCGAGCTGAACAAGACCCACAGCGGGTGATCGGACGGCACCGCGAGTGGGGCGACGAACCTATCGGGCTGGATCGTGACCGCCGAGTCCCATGTGATGGTGCCGGAGTTCGGGTTGTGACCGTTCTCTACCAGTATCGTCGCTCTTAAGGTCGGTAGACCTGCACGGAGCGTCTCGACATCGTGGGTGCGGTCGATCCGACGACCTCGGTGTTGGTAGCCGGAGGCGGCGATCAGGCAGGTGGGTTCCAGCTGCTCGAACCGGACCAGGGCTGCGTCGCCGGCCAGGTCGGTACCGCAACCCGCCCACACCGCGCCGAGACTCGCGGTCGCGAGGAACGCGACGACGGCCTCGGGACGGTCCGGCAGGTAGCCGACCACGCGGTCGCCGGTCCTCACGCCGGTCTGCGCCAGAAATGTCGCAAGTGCCGTCACCTGCTCTTCGAGTTCGGGCCAGGACAGCGTGCGGGTGATACCGGTTTCGTCGTGGCCGATCACGGCAGCACCGGTGCGAGGTCGAGCGAAGACCTGGGACACGTAGTTGATGCGGCCACCAGGAAACCACTGTGTTCGTGGCATCACGGAGCCGTCGGTGACTGCTCGAGGTGCGGTCTCCCAGTTCATTCCACAGAACGTGGTGACCGACCTCCAGAAAGCATCGGAGTCCCGGACGGACCATTCCCACAGCTCGGCGTAGGGCGCCCCGGGCCGGGGGCCGCCATATGTGGAGGCCAGGCGAGCGAATGAGAGGAGTGCTGGTTCTTCCATCAGTTGCTCCTGGTGGGGGTCCAGGACCGTTGGCGGCGTGGCTGACCTACTCGCGCTCGCGGCAATTGTGGTGCGTCGGCTCCCGCGACGACGGTGTTGCTCATCGCACCGATACCTTCGGCGACCAGCGTCACCACGTCGCCGGGTCGGAGCGGGGGGACCTCCTCGGTGCTCAGATGAGCCCAGTACTCGAGGAGACATCCGGCACCGCATGTTCCGGAACCCAGCACATCACCCGGCCGGAGTTCCGCGCCGCGAGAAGCAAACGCGATCATCTCCTCGAAAGACCACGCCATGTTCGCCGAATTGTCTCCGCCCGCAGGAAGGGGGACTCCGTTGAGTTCCACGTGGAGGTCGAGAGCCAGGCGGCCATCCCGGCTGAACGGTTCGAGTTCGTCGGGGGTGACGATCCACGGGCCGATCGAGTTGGCGAAGTCCTTGCCCTTGACCGGGCCCATACCGAACGGGGTCACCGGCTTCATCAGGTCGCGGGCTGACCAGTCGTTGAACAAGGTGAAGCCGGCGATGTGTTCGTGGGCCTGTTCCGGGGTGAGGTCTCTGCCTGCTGTGCCGATCACCACGGCCAGCTCGAGTTCGAAGTCCAGGAGTTCACAGCCGGGTGGAACTGCTACTTCCGCGTCAGGTCCGATGACCGCGTTGGTGTTGGAGAAGTAGAACAGCGGCATCTCGTACCAGACCGGGAGGGGTTCCGTCGCGCCGAGGACGGCAAGACTGCCTTCGAGG
Organism: Dietzia sp. CQ4; assembly: GCF_014145125.1. NCBI lineage: Bacteria > Bacillati > Actinomycetota > Actinomycetes > Mycobacteriales > Dietziaceae > Dietzia > Dietzia sp. CQ4. The sequence continues at coordinate 15,598 of NZ_JAALDZ010000064.1, forward strand.
TGTTCTTCGAAGGTCAGGAAATCCCGCAGGGTGGGGGGTTCGACGGGTGCCAGCAGCTGAACATCCGACAGTGAGAGCGTCGGGCCGTCGGAGTGGCGATCGACCAAGTCGAGTCGTTCCGGTGTGGAGGCGTCCAGAAGACGCGACACCGTGATGTCCGCCGTGAGAGGTTGAACGCGATCGTCGTCGACGACTGCCGCGCGGGTACCGCCGTCGAGCTCGATGCGGGCGATCTTCATCAGTGGCTCGCCTCCGACGCGGCCGCAGCGGCATGAAGCTCGAAGTCTGCGATGCGCCCGAACTGTTGCAGCCTGTTCTCGCGGGGGCGCCTCGGATCGAGTTGGTCGTAGACGTTGAGCACATTCGCCGCGATTCGGCCTTGTTCGGACATGTCGGCGAACCGGCTCATGTCGATTGAGGCGACAGCGTCCTCGACGGACAGTCCCTGCTCGAAACGCTTGACCGCCTCCGCCGAGACGAAATCGAGGTAGTCGCGCACCCTTGACACCCCGTTCTTGTCGGTCAGAGGCCCGTGGCCGGGGACGATGGCGACGAGTTCGAGGTCGAGAATCAGATCGCAGGCGGCGATGCACCGACTGATGGGTCCGGCCCACACGAGCGGCGCGCCCCCGATGAACAGGATGTCGCCTGTGTAGACCAGGTTCGCGTCGGGCACGTGGACCACGAGATCGCCCGGGGTGTGGGCGGGACCCACCTGGATGAGCCTCACCTCACGTCCACCCACATCGAGAGATAGCTCTCCGGTGAACGTTCGGGTCGGCGGGGTCGCGACGATGCCGGCGTGATCGAAGTGACCACCGACCTCTCTGATGAACTCACCGACCCGGTCCTCGCGTCCGGACATGGAGACCAGTTCGTCGACGGACGCCTCGGTCATCAGCTCTGCGGCTGCCTGGGTGGCGACGATCTCCACACCGGGCCCCGCTACGAGTTGGTTACCGAACCAGTGATCACCATCGGAGTGCGTGTTGACGAGCGTCCGGATTGGTTGCCCGCGAAGCAGCGGCGCGTAGGCGGACAGCATCTCGGCGGTGTGCGGGAGATCGTAGAGGGTGTCGATCAACAACGACTCCCCGGATCCGCGCACGAGACCGGTGTTGCTTTCTCCCCATCGACCCTCGGGCAGAAGCCAGGAGTGACAATGGTTCCCGAGGTCGTGGGGCCCTTTGGTGTACGGCATCGCGATCATTCCGCTGCGGGGACGACACGGACCGGCAGCGTGTCGAACTTATGGACGGTCTGACTACGGCTGCGATGTGCATCGCCGGCGCGTTCGAACCGCGCCACTCGTCGCGTGAGTTCGGTCAACAGCGCCACCACTTCGAGCCGGGCGAAGGGAGATCCGAGGCACGTGTGCAGCCCGCTGCCGAACGCGAGATGCGACTTGGCGTTCTCCCGTGTGACATCGAGCCGGTGGGGGTCGGGGAAGTGGAGTGGGTCCCGGCTCGCGGCGGCGAGCAGCACAGCGACGCGGGCGCCCGCAGGGATCTCGACTCCATCGAACTCGACAGCACTCCGGGTCCGGCGGAAGAACGCTTTGAACGGGGCGCCGAAGCGCAGTAGCTCTTCGACGGCATTGGGGATCAGATCGGGCCGACTCCTCAGCAGCTCCCACTGGTCGGGGTTGTCGACGAATGCGTCGATCGAGTTTCCCAGTAGCGCGCCGGTCGAATCGATCCCGGCCAACCACAGGGAGGCCAGAGTCATGAGTCGCTGCGGACCCTCGTGCTCAAGACGGCCGTCGTTGCCTCCCGAGTCGACGATCAGTCGACCGAGGCAGTGCGCTGGCATGTTGGGAAGTCCCTCGGACGCGAGCCACGTCACCGCCTCCATCACCAGGGCTGAGTGCTCCTCGGTTCCGGCAGGTTCCTCCCCTCGGCTGGTCGCGTCACTCCAGTCCGCCAAGGTCTGAGCACTCGGCGGGGTGATTCCGGTCAGCAGCGTCATGGCCTGATCGGGCATGGCCTGAGCCAGCACCTGCACGGCGTCGAACTCGCCGCGGGTGATCGCGTCATGGGTGATCTCCGCCGCGGCCTTCTCGATACCGGGTTTGAAGGCGTCGATGGCGCGTTTGCTGAACGATGGCTGCAACGACCGGCGAATCTGGTCATGCAACGGTGGGTCGTTCTCGATCAATGGGTAACGCTCGGTCCTGGCGGAGGGAACGTTGAAGGTGACCCCGTCGCCGGACACGAACTCGGCGTGATTGCGCAACACCTGGACGGCCTGTGCGTACCCGGAGACCAACCAGACGTCGCGGCCGGGTACGTAGACGACCGGATCGTGCTGGCGGAGTCGGTCGTAGAAGCCGTACGGGTCACGTTGTGCGGGCGGCGAGTACGGGTCGAGGCCGTGATCCGATGAGTCGGCGATTGATGCTGGACTGTTCATCATGCTCCTGTTCAAGAAAGGTTGCACTCGGGTGCAACTGTGGCCTGAGTCATAGTCTGCACCCGAGTGCATCTAGAATGCAAGGGGCACAGCAACGAGGGATACGAGAAGAGGTGGGCTCCATGGCTCTCACGCCGCCGTCACGCCTGATGAACCCGCGCGCCGCGCGAACGCGACAAGCTCTCTTCGACGCCGCTGCGCAACTGTTCGTGGCGCAGGGATACGAATCCACGACGATGGCCGCGATCGCCGCTGCGGCTGGTACGTCTCGCCGAACTGCGTTCAACTACTTCCCCAACAAGGGAGATATCCCGATGCTGTGGGTCCGACAGATGGCCGATCATGCAATCGAGCAGGTCCAGGACGCGCCGTGCGGGGATGTCGCGGAGCGAATCCACGCCTACTTCCGCGCTATCAGCGAAGCGGTGGAGTCCGAGCCCGAACTCAGCCGTCAGATGATGCTCGGCTGGACTGCGGCACTCGGACCGACCCTGTACGAGTCTCAGTTGCTGGCGGACGTCACTCCGCTACTGGAGGAGGGGCAAAGGGCCGGACGCATCGGCCAGGGGGTAGACGTCGCGGTAGCTGCCAGAGCGCTCAGCGACGTCCTTCAAGGAGCCGTCTTCAGGTGGGTGCGGGAGCCTGGAACCGTCCTCCACGAAAGGGTCGACAGTGTGATCGGGCTAGTACTTCGAGCGGCGATCACGCCGACACCCGATAACCCCTCCGGGCGACCGACAGGGTCAGGAAGGGCTGATTAGGCCAGGCCCCAGCCTGAGGCCGATCGAGCATATGGGTCATATGGGTCATATGGGTTTAATGGGAGCCGCACGAGACATCGGTGAGATGGCGGTGGAGTTGTTCGACGCTGATGTCGGCATCAGCAATGCCTGCGGAATGCGGATAGCAAGTGCGCGTGACGTAGGAGAGCAGAAAGGTGATGTCGCATGGTTCCGAATTCGACCTGCGCCAGCGCGTCTGGTGACCGCTAGATCACCAGAGCGAGAGCACGAAAGGTGTATTCAGCGCCGGAAAAGGTGGTGCGGCCGCCCACCCCAGCTCGCTACGAGGTAAGGCTGTCGGCGCTGCCTCCGGCCTCGATGTGCGGGCCACGGACGCCGGCTACGCCTCGGCTTTCCATCGTGAAGTCGATGGCCGCTTCCTTGCCCCTGAAAGCGAAAGGAATGGTATTCGCTGTCTCGCCTGGGGCGGTCTATCGATGCAGTCGAGCTACCTCACCTGACGCTGTTGCTCCATGAAGTCCCCATTCTCCGATTCCGCCTGTGCAGGGTGCCTCGTTAACGGGCGGTGTTCTGGTTTCGTGGATACCCGGTACACCGGACGCCGGGCGGGCGACCACGAATGTGCGTGCGGAGTTCGAGCAGAAGAGCAGAGAGTCGTCAGGAGTCGCGGATGTGGATCTGCTCGCCCTGTGGGCTGAAGAGGGTCAGGACTTCTGATGCGGTGTCGCTGCTGCCGGTGATGCAGTGCGGCTGCCGGGTGTCGAACTCGGCGGCGTCGCCCTCGACCAGGGTTGTGACCTGCGTCCCCAGGGCGAGGTCGACAGAGCCGCTGAGGACGTAGAGCCATTCGTAGCCGCCATGGGTGGCCTGCTTCGAGGGTTGTGCGTGCCGGCGGGGCGGGAGGATGACTTTGAAGGCCTGCACGGGGGCGCCGGATCGGGTTAATGGGAGGTAGACGCGTCCGTGCTTGCGGATGGGCTTCGGGTGGATGCGCGGATCCCCGGTGGGCGGCGCGCCGACGACGTCGTCGAGTGCGACTCGATAGACCTGTGCGAGGGGTATCAGCAGGTCCAGGGTGGGGCGACGGTGGCCGGACTCGAGTCGCGAGAGTGTGCTGACCGAAATCCCGGTAGCCGTGGCGACGTCGGACAGCTTCATCTCCCGCCGCTGTCGCAGATCGCGGAGCCGTGGTCCGACGGCCTCCAGCATGTCGGCGACGCGCCCGTCGGGTTGGTCGGTGCCATTCGGTGAATTTTGCATGTTTAGCAAGTGTAGTTGCTGTTTGCGGCACCGGGACGCATTCTGATGACCCCGTTTCCATTCAAGGACGAAGGGCATTCGAGAGATGGGTTCGTCTGTGTTGACCGAGACAGCGCAACCGTCGGTTGCTCGGTGGATTGCGCTCGCGGCGATCACCACCGCCGCGTTGATGGTCGTGTTGGACGCCTCGGTGATCAACATTGCGCTGCCCCAGATGCAGCAGGAGTTAGGTTTCAGCGACGCTGCCCGCGGATGGGCCGTGACCGCCTACGCGGTGACCTTCGGTGGCCTGCTCCTCCTCGGCGGTCGCATTGCTGACTATGCGGGGCGCAAGCGGGTACTGATGGTGTCACTGAGCGGGTTCGCTGTGGCGTCGCTCATCGGGGGTCTGGCAACGGGCCAGGAGATGTTGATCGCAGCCCGCGCGCTGCAGGGATAGTGCCGCCGCGCTAGCGCGGCGGCACTATCCCTGGTCGCAGTCACCTTCACCGAGCCCCGCGGCCGGGCCCGCGCTTTCGCGGTGTTCGCCGCGGCCCAGGGAAGCGGCGGCGCGATCGGGCTGCTGCTGGGCGGCGCCTTGACCGAGGCTCTCGGGTGGCGCTGGTCGCTGTTCATCAACGTTCCCATCGCCCTCGTCGCGCTCGCCCTCGGCCTGCCGACGATCATCCGCTCCCCAAACGCCTTACGGCTTACGTTCGTCGTCGCCACCGTCTTCTACGCCATCTCGGCGATCGTCGCGATCACTGTCATCCCCAGGAGGCAGAAGCTGGCGCTTTAGCGAACTCCCCAGTGCAACAACGACGTCAGATTCGCGGTAGCCCCGCAGTCGCGTCGAACCCGATACAACGTCGAACCCGATACAAGACGACATCGTCGCCGGAACACAAGAGGATGGATGGAACAGATGACGACCTACGATGCGGAATTCTGGGAGCAGCACTACGTCGATACCGACCCGGGGTGGGGGACCTCCCCCAACCAGGCGATGGTCGACACGATCAGCCAGCTCTGTGCCGACGCAGGCACCGCTCTCGAACTCGGTGCCGGCCATGGCGGGGATGCGCTGTGGCTCGCGCGCGCAGGGTGGACCGTGACGGCGCTCGACGTCTCGCAGACAGCGCTCGACAGAATCGCCGCGCGCGCCGCAGACCAGGATCTCTCGAGCCGGGTAGACACGGCCCACTGCGACGCCACCACCCAGTCGCTACCGGAAGGGCCTTTCGACCTGGTGTACGGAGGCTTCTTCTACGCCCCCGGACGCGACGGCATCTGGCGACGAGCGGCCGACACCGTCACACCGGGAGGGGCAATGGTCATCGTCGACCACGGTTCCAGCGCCCCATGGTCCTGGGCCCCCGCCGAACACACGCACCCGACGCCCCAACAGGTCGCGAGCGCACTGGATCTCGGCCCCGCGTGGAACCCCGAACTCCTCGACACTCGTACACGCATCGCCGCCGGGCCGGGCGGACAACGCGCCGAAGTCACCGAGACCATCGTCGCCCTGCGACGGAAGGCGGCATGACATGACGTTGTCGACCGCCTCTCGACTGTGGCAGCCGCTCCCTCTCGGAGCCGTCAGCCTCGACAACCGTCTCGTACTCGCCCCGATGACGCGCCGACGCGCCGCTGAGGACGGGACACCCAGGCCGCTCATGGCGGAGTACTACGCGCAGCGGTCGGGGTTCGGCCTCGTCGTCACCGAAGGCATCTACCCCAGCCGCGAGGGCCGCGCCTACGCGGGTCAGCCCGGTCTGGTCGACGACGCGCACGAACGCGGCTGGGCCGCCGTCACCGAGGCGGTGCACTAGCGTGGGACGCCGATCTTCGCCCAGCTCATGCACGCCGGTCGCGTCACCGGCCCGGACGTCACTGGTATGCATCACGCGCTCGCCCCGTCCGCAATTCCCTACGAGGACCACCACGGTTACCACCCCGCGATCGCGATTGCAGCCACCACCCAGGACATATCGCAGCTCATTGACGCGCATGTCGAGGCGGCCGTGCGAGCCCGAGGTGCGGGGTTCGACGGCGTCGAACTTCATGCCGCCAACGGATACCTCCTCCAGCAGTTCCTCGCCCCGTCTGCCAATCACCGCACCGACGAGTACGGAGGGACGCCGATCCGCCGGGCGCGGTTCGTCATCGATGTCGCCGAGGCCGTCGCCGACGCGATCGGCGGTGACCGCGTCGGTATCCGCGTGTCGCCCGGCGCCAATATCCAGGGGGCCCTCGAACTCGATGAACGGGACACCCGGGCCACCTACACCGCACTCTTCGACACCTTCGGGAAGCGTCACCTCGCCTACGTGAGCATGATCCACCCCGACGCGGGCAGCGCCCTCGTACGGGACATCCGGGACACGTCGAACGCGCCGATGATCCTCAACACCGGGTTCTCCACGGTCACGGACCGGGACACTGCGGCCGAACTCGTCGACGGTGGACACGTGGATGCCGTTGCTGTCGGACGTCCCGCGATCGCCAACCCCGACCTGCCCCACCGCTGGCGAGCCGACATGGCGGAGACAGCCCCGGACCAGACGACGTTCTACGAGGGCGGCGCAACCGGATACACGGACTACCCATTTCGGTCGTGAAGATGCCGCCGCACGCGAGGAACCGAAATCTGTGTCGCCCCCCGACGAGAGGGCGACTTCGCTTCCGGCGTGTGGGCCCTACTGGGCCAGGACCTTGTTGACCAGGCGCGTCGCGAAGTTGGGCGAGAACTTGGAGATGTTCGCGAGCACGGTCGTCTGCTCACCGACGCTGTAGGACGTGCGATGAAGGCGGCGGTCAAGGGTCGTCGGGTGGACGGACTGCCAGACCTTGTCCGCGACCTGATCGGGAGTGATCTTGATGCCGAGCGTCCTGGTCGTCTTGGCCTTGGGGTCCGCGAGAGCGGTCTTGGCCCACAGCGGCCAGATCCCCACCACGCGCACGCCGTGCGGTGCCCACTCGAGCTCCAACGCCTCGGTCAGCCCGGCGACGTAGAACTTGGCGGCGCTGTACGTGGCGATCCCGGGTTGACCGTAGATCGCCGACGCGGACGCGATGTTGACCAGGTGTGACCCCGGCGTGGCCTTGAGGTACGGGAACGCGGCCTTGGCGCCGAGCGTCACGCCCAGCACATCGATGTCGATCTGGGCCTTGACCGCGTCAGCCGAGATCTCCGACAGGTCACCGGCGACCAGAACGCCCGCGTTGTTGTCCAGGACGTCGAGGGTCCCACCGGTGTGCGAGGTGAACTCCTCCAGCGCCTTCTCCCACTGCTGCATGTCGCGGACGTCGAGTTCCCCCGTGATCCAGTCGGGATGACTCGACTGCACCGCGGCCAGGGCGTCGGTGTCGACGTCGTACACCCCGACAGTCCATCCCTCGCGGCCGAATCGCTCCGCCGTTGCCAGTCCGATCCCAGCCGCCCCGCCCGAGATGAAGATCGATGCCATTCCCTGTCCTCCACACGCAAGTCCGATGCGGCGTGCCGCTCGGAGATATCCGATAGCCGACAGTACCGAGCATTGAACGGGAAAGGGAAAGCTGTATCAGTGTCGATCCGAGGAGACGCGGCTCGCGATCACCGCGTGGGGATGAGTGTCAGCGCTTCATGAGGGCGAACACGCCCCATCCGAGGTACTCACGCGTGAAACGCGCGTAGCGGGCGGGCGCGGTGGCGAGTTCCTCACGCACCTCCGGGGCCAGGTCGTCGTCGGGGTTCCAGTCGAGCCAGAGGCGCAGGTTGAGCCATTGGGCCGCTGTGTACCGGTCCCAGCTGTCCTGGTCGGCGAGCATCATCTCGACGATGTCGTACCCGAGATCGTGAAACGACCCCATCAGGTCCGGCAACTCCCGGAAGTCGGCGATGGCGGTGGCCTGGCAGGCGACGGCCGTCTCCTCGTCCGGCGGGGTCCGCCGCCAGTACGGTTCGCCGATCAGCATCACGCCCCCGGGCCGGAGACTGCGATCGAGCAATTCGATCGTCCCGGCGACACCGCCGCCGATCCAGGTGGCGCCGACACATGCGGCCAGATCAACCGGCTCGTCCGCGACATGGCCGGCGGCGTCACCGTGGATGAACTCGACACGGTCGGCGACGCCGAGTTCGGCGGCGCGGGCGCGGGCTGCCTCGGTGAAGACGGTGCTGATGTCCACCCCGGTGCCCGTGATCCCGTGATCACGCGCCCAGGTGCTCAACATCTCGCCCGAGCCGCTGGCCAGGTCGAGCGCGCGTGTTCCTGGGGCGAGTCGGAGGGCTTCCCCGAGGGCGGCGAGTTTGTCCTCGGTCAGTGGATTGTGGATCCGATGGCTGCTCTCGCGGATGCTGAAGATGCGGGGAAGGTCCATGACCGCGATTCACCTCCGTGGACCGCCACTCACCAGCGGCGACGGTGGTCCGACGATAGCACCGGCCGCGGACGTCGTCGTCGCGTGAAGGCCCTCGGTCTCGACTCCCACCGGACGGACCTCACGTTTCCGCGGCGGCGGGCGACTACCCGCTGGAGCCGGTCGGCGAGGTGGGTGGCCGGGGCGTGTGAACGAGGCGGATGGGACGAGGGGAGGATCTGACACATGAGGGCAGCCTTCGACGGTGCGGTGGTCCGGCACGGGCCGACCGTCCTGCGCGTGTGCCGTGCGGTCCTGGGGGCCGGCCCCGACGCCGACGACGCCTGGTCTGAGACGTTCCTGTCCGCGCTGCGGGCCTGGCCGGACCTGCCGGAGGAGACCAACGTGGAGGCGTGGCTGGTCAGGGTCGCCCACCGTCGCGCGGTGGACGTGGTGCGCCGATCGTCGCGGTCGGCCGCCCCGGCGGGAGGCGCGGACGATGTCGCCGTGCTCGGGGAGTGGGCGGGGAGAGGCC